>JAYUBA010000257.1:0-7734 GCA_043741075.1 Frigoriglobus sp. | reverse complement strand
TCCTTCCCGGCCGGGTGGACGAGGTGGGCCAGGCCGAGGTTGGCGAGGACGACGGGCGAACCCGGCTTCAACTTGTCGGCCCGCTTCAGGTCGGCGACCGCGGCGATCCACAAGTCGTTCTGGGCGCCGCGGAGCAGCGTCGGCGCGGTCGGGAAGTGGGCCGAGCCGACGAACTGCCCCAGCCCCAGCCGCTTGACGGTCTCGGCGGACAGCCCGTCGCAGTACCGCATCAGGCGGGCGATGCCCAGGTCGGCCCACGCCTCGTGGCAGTTCGGGAACTCCTCGACCACCTTCGCGAAAGCCGCCTCGGCCGCGTCGTAGTCCTCGACCGCGAGGAACGCCGCCCCGTTCTCGAACGCGGCCATCGTGCGCCACAGGCCGGCCGCCGGGTCGTCGAGCGCGGCCAGAATCCGGGCCGCCCGGTCGGTGTTGCCGGGGTGGCTGAGGCACGTGGACCCGGCCGCCGGCGCGTTGCCGCCGAGCCGCTCCAGCCCCCGCCACTCGACCTTCAGCGCGCGGCGGACCGAGTACCCGGCGGCCAGCGCCAGATCCGCCCCGAACCGGTCCGCGTCGGCCTCGCGGCGGTGGCTCTCGATCGCCTTCAGCGGCGCCGGCTTCGTGACCACCTCGCGTGTGGTGTGGCCGAGCGCGTGGTGCCCCAGTTCGTGCCCCAGGACGAAGCCGAGCGCGTCCTCGTCGCCGCCCAGCAGTTCCACGTACCCGTAGGTGATCGTGACCACGGGCTGGTACTTCCCGTCCTTCAGCACGTGCTTCACCTTGTCGTTGACGCACTCGGCGAACGCGTTGTACACCTGCCCGTGCGCCTCCGGGACGACCTCGAACGCCGGCGGCCAGGTCATGCCCTCCACCGGCTTCGCGTGGGTCAGCAGATGGGCGAACACCTTCTCGGCGGTGGCCTTGTGCTTCTTCCGCTTCGCGACCCGTTCGGCTTCTTTCGGGTCGGCATTCTCCTTTCCCTGCGCGGTCGCGGGCGTGTGATGGGGCGCCGCGCACCGCTCGCAGGCGGACGAGATGGCGACAGCGGCGAGTAGGGCCAGGGTCGTGATCGCGTACCGGGTCATGGCTGGGTCCTCGTGTTCGGGTTGTGCGTGTTCGAGGCGACGAATAACGCCAGGCCGAGCGGCCTGGCGTCGCGGGGTGTTATGGTCGTGCCGACCGGACGTGACAGTCAGTTCGGCAGCGGGTTGGCCCCGCCCGTCCCGCCCTCCGGAGCTTTCTGCTCGGCGGCCCGCACCTTCCTGTACGCCTCGGCGACGATCACCAGCTTGTCCATCATGCGATCCAGGTTGGTCCGCAGGGCGACCGGGCCGAAGCCGGCGGTGGTCATCGACATCGACAGCTCAACCCACTTCGTCTCCGGGTAGTACACCAGGTACGCGGGGTACAGTTGGTCGTGGGTAGCGAGTAAGGCGAGCAGCAGCTCCGGCGTCGCCAGCTCCTTGTCGGTGAACTTGATGGCGTAGACGTTCAGCCAGATGTGCCCGCCGTTGCTCGTGACGTCCAGGTAGACGGTGAACGTGCCGGTCCCGCGGTGCAGATCGACGGCGTGCCCGGTCACCTTGCCGTCCTTGTTCTTCACCGGCCGCGGGGCGTAGCCCGCTTTCTCCAGCGTGTCGCCGAGGTACTCGGTCGTCACCTTCGGGGCCGCCGGCGCGGCCGGGGCGGTGGGCTGGGCCGGCTCGTCGCCCGTGGCGAACCCGGTGGCGGCGAGGGCGGCCAGCAGCACGGCGGTCATGAGCGTCTTCATCGGAGTCCCCTTCGTTGTTAGTCGGGCCGCAACTGCGACCCGTTATGCCCTCTGATACGCGACCCTCCCGGCGACGTGACACCCCCGCGGAAAACAATCGCAACTTTCCGAAGATGCCGGTACACTCGTTCGCGGGACGACCGTCGAACCTTGCGGGGGGCGTGCGATGAGCCGCTGCGTAAGCCTGAGTGTGTTGCTCGTGGCCCTGTCCCCCACCGCCGGTGCCGACCCGGTGCCGCGGGTGGCCGAACACGAGGTGACGTGGTCCGACACGTTCAAAGATCCCGAAATGAAAGGCTACCAGGCTGAGGGCAAGATCCTGGTAAACCCGAAGCGTGGCGGGCTGTTGCTGTCGCCCGGTTGTCTGGTCGCGCGCGAGGCGGTCGTGGGGTTCGACGTCGAGGCCGAGGTGGACGTGGCGTTCCCGGAAGACCTGGGTAAGGGTCGCGGTCCCGCGCGCGGCCTCCACCTCACGTTGCGCGGCCGATTCGACGTGAATTACACGGCCGCGTACCTGGGCGTCGTCAAGGGGCAACTCGTCCTGGGTGTGATGGAGTTCCCGAACACGCCGTACCCGGTCGCGGCCCCCGGAGCCGATCCCGAGGGGCCCTGGACGCTGAAAGTCCGCTTGCGGTACGGCGTGGTCCACGCGAAGGCGTGGCCGACGGGCAAGCCCGAACCGAAGGGCTGGCAGATCACGCGCTACACCGGCGAGGGCGGGTGGGAGCCTCGCGTTCTCGGCATCTACACCGACAAGACGGACTCCGCATACGTGCTGCGGCTCGCGCTCAACGGCGCGAAGCCCGCGACCGACCAGTTCCTGAAGTTGGAGAGCGACGAGGCCAAGGACCGCGTCGTCCGGCTGGCGCACCAGGTGGCCAACCTCCGCCGGCAGGGGCAGTTCGAGAAGGCACTCGCGGCGGCGAAAGATGGCGTCGCGGCGTCTGAGAAGGCGTTGGGCCCGGACCACGCGTTCACCGCGACCTGCATTCACAACCTCGCGGCCACCTTCTACGACGCGGGCGAATACGAGGACTCGCTGAAGACGTTCGAGGTCGCCCTCAAGCTCCGCCGCAAGGTGCTGCCGGACACCCACCCGCAGATCGCCACCAGTATCGACGGCATCGGGGCCGCGCTCGCGGCGCTGGGGAAGTTGGACGGGGCGGAGAAGGAGTACCGCGAGGCGCTCGCGTTCCGCCAAAAGGTGCTGGGCGACGAACACCCGGAGACCGCGGTTTCGTGGAACAACCTCGGCCAGCCGCTCTCGCTCCGCGCCGACCACAAGGAAGCGGCGGCGTGCTTTCGCCAGTCGCTCAAGATCCGCACGGCCGTGCTCGGCGGCGCCCACCCGGACACCGCCAAGGCGCACAACAACCTCGGCTACCAGTTGTTCGTCATGGGCGAATACCTCGCCGCCCGCCCGCAGTACGACGCGGCACTGAAGGCGTACCACGCCGCCTACGGCTCCGACCGCGCCGACCACCTCGACATCGCGATGGTCGAGAACAATCTCGCCTTTCTCCTCATGTCGATGGGTCAACTCAAGGAGGGCGAGGAGCACTTCGTCAAGGCGCTGGACATCTACACGAAGGCCGGCGGGCCGAAGCACCCGGTGCGGGCGACGGTGTTGAACAACCTGGGGCTGCTCGCCCGCGAGCGCGGCGATCTGGTCGCCGCCCGCAGGTGCCTCGAGGACGCGCACGCCATTCGCAAGGGGGTGTTCGGGGACGACCACCACGAAGCCGCTGTTGTCCAGATGAACCTCGCCATCGTTCTCGTCGCGCTGGACGACCCCAGCGGGCCCCGGCTGTTCGCGGACGCCGTCGCGGTGCTCGGCAAGCGTCTCCCGCCCGACCACCCGCTCCTCGCCCAGGCGCTCAACATTATGGCGGTGTGGCTGGGCGATGTGAAACCGGACGCCGCACGCGCGAATGAGATACAGGAGTTGTTCGAAGCGGCGCTGGCGATCAACCGGAAGAAGCTCGGCGACGTTCACCCGGCTACGATTCTCACGACCAACAACCTCGCGCACCACTTCATGACCAACGGGCAGCCCGACAAAGCCGAGAAACTGCTGGCCGACGCGCTGGCCGCGTGCCGCGACAAGCTCGGCGACGGGCACCCGACCACCTTCCTCGTGCGGCACAACCTCGGCGCCAACGCCTACGCCCGCGGCAAGCCCGCGGACGCGGAAGGTCACCTGAAGCAGGCGGTGGCCGGCTTCACCAAGACGTACGGCCGCCGGCACCCCCTGACCTGCCAATCGCTGAACGGCCTCGCACTCGCGCTGGCGGCGCAGGGGAAGCGGCCCGAGGCGCTGGCGGCGGCGGCCGACAGCGCGAGCGGCTACGGCGCGATCGCCCGCACGCTGCTGGCCGGCACGCCGGAGAGCCAGCACGCCGCCCTCATGGACCAGTGGCGGCCGGAAGTGCGCATGTTCCTGTCCCTCGCGGCAACAGACCCGGACACACTCGAGGGGCACGGGCCGGCGCTATTGGCCACCGTCATGGACTGGAAGGCGACCAGCGGCCGCGCCCTGCTCGACCGGATGGAGGGGCTGACCGTCGGCCAGGTGCCGGAGGCTGCCGCCAAGTACCGCGAGCTACAGGTCCACCGCCGCACGCTCGTCCAGGCGGTCATGCGCGGGGCCGGCGCGGAGGGCGTCGAACGGTACAACGCGGACCTGGACCGGGGCCGCACGGGGGTCGAGGCCCTGGAGCGGGAACTCGCCCAACAGGTGAAGGGATACGCGGCCGTCGCGCAGGCCCGCGGGGCGACCCCGGCCGAGGTCGCGAAGCGGCTGCCGGCCGCCAGCGCCCTCATCGAGTTCGTGCTGTTGGAGGAGATCCGCCCCGGCCTCGGCGAGCTACCCAAGGGCATCGCCGCGGAGGCGTCTTACGTCGCGCTGGTGGTGACCCCCGGGCGCGGCGGCGAACCGGGTGTGAAGCTCGTCCCGCTCGGTCGGGCGGAGGACGTGGACGAGGCGATCAGTAACTGGCGCGGCCGGGTGAAGACGCGCGACAGCACGATCGAAAAGGCGTTACGGGAGCAGGTGTGGGACCCGGTCGCGAAGGCACTGCCCGCCGGCACCAGGAGGTTGTTCGTCGCCCCCGCCGGCAAGATCGCTCTCGTCCCGTTCGAGGCCGTCTGGGCCGACGACGCGTTCCTCGTCGAGCGGTACCTGATCTCGTACCTCTCGACCGGCCGCGACCTGATCCCCCGCCCCGCCCCGCCCGGCGTGCCCGGCGCGCCGGTCGTCATCGCCGACCCCGACTTCGACCACGCCGGGTTCGCCGCCGGCACGCCCGCGCCGAAAGCAACCCGCCCGGCCGGCGGGGTGAGCGGGCTGGCGTACGCGAGCGCCCCGCCCGACCAGAACCGCCTGCCCGGGTTCGCGGTCGAGGCCGACGCCGTGACGAAGTTGCTCGCCGCCAAGTTCCCCGGCGGCCCGAAGGCGTTCCGCCGCGCGGACGCGACGGAGGAGAACGCCCAGCTCGTCGCCCGCCCGCGCGTCCTCTACCTCATCACCCACGGCGAGTTCCTGAAGGACCAGAAGGCGCTCGTCGCGATGGAGGGGCGGCCGGTCGTCACGCTGCCGGCCCGGGCGCAGGGCGAGACGGCGCTGCTCGGCCCGGTGTTCGGCGAGGACCCGCGTTTGCGCAGCTACCTGGCCCTGACCGGGTGCAACCACTGGAAGGAGCGGGCCGCCCGCGGGCTGAGTGACGGCCTGCTGACCGCCCGCGAGGTGGGCGAGATGGACCTGTGGGGCACCGACCTGGTGGTGACCGCCGCGTGCAAGACGGGCGAGGGCGACGTCCACGCCGGCGAGGGCGTGATGGGGTTGCGGCGGGCGTTCCAGCAGGCCGGGGCGCGGACCGTCGTCACCTCGCTGTGGTCGGTGGACGACGGGGGGACGGCGGCCCTGATGCCGCGCTTCCTGGGGCACTACCTGGCCGGTATGCCGAAGGCCGAGGCGCTGCGCAAGGCGCAACTGGAAACGATCGCCGAGTTGCGCGCCGCCGAGGCGAAGACGAAGCCGCGGAAGCAGAACCAAGCGGCCCCGTTCGCGTGGGCCGCGTTCATCTGCCACGGCCTCCCGGAATGAGCCGTACCGAACCTCCCGGGTGAGTCGTCGCCACCCGGATCCTTCAAAGCGACCGGCGGACGGAGGTCCATCCGGTGGTCCGGTCTTTGAGCGGGGCGGCGGGGGTGCGACCCGCTCGGGTCTTCCGCAACCCCGCCCGGCGAGGTAGGATTGTCGCTCACAGGCCGGGGCCGTACCGCCCCGATCGCATCGTCGGCCACCCCTCGAGACCCACAATGTCGCGGATCGCCCGCCTCCTCGGCCCCTGCCTCACCGCCGCGCTCGCCGGACTAATCGCGGTCGGCCAACCGACTCCGTCCCACCCCCCGAAGCTGACCGCCGAGCAGCAAGAGAAACTCAAGACCCGCGACCGCTTCGTCAACGACGCGAACAAGTTCGAGAGTGCGGGCAGACTGGCCGAGGCCCGGGCGGCCGTCGAGAAGGTGCTTGCGGTCGAGCGGGAAGTGCTCGGCGACACCCACCCCGACGTGGCCGTGTCTCTGGGCCAGTTGACCGTACTGTGTCTGCGGCTCGACGACCTCCCCGCCGCGCGGGAGTACGGGAAGAAGGCCCTGGCCATCCGTACGGTGCTGCACGGCGAGGCCCACTGGAAGACGGCCGACGCCCGGCACGACCTGGCCGACGTGGACATCCGGGCGAAGCTGTCGAAGGAGCAGCGGACGGACTCGGATAAGGCCGACCGACTGGCGCGGGAGTCGCTACAGCACAGCGACCGCGGCGAATACCCGAAGGCCGGAGAGGCGGCTGAGAAAGTCCTGGCCCTCCGCAAGACGATCCTCGGCGAGAAGCACCCGAAGTACGCCGATGACCTCAACAACTTGGCAAGCGTGGCCGGGCAAACTCCCCCCCGGCAAGCTCAAGCCCCAACGGTGGGGAGTCGCGCCTCCAGACCGTCCGGACGGGCTGTTCGTCCCGCCCCGCCCAGGCCGCCTGGGCCAGCTCGCCAACCCGTTCTTCCCGTTCGGCAACAACCGCCTGGACGAGTTCGGGGACGAGGCGGCAGCCCCAGGCAGTCATCCGGGTGAACTCGTCGCCACTCTCCACCCGGAAGAGTCCCGGTTCGAGTATTACCTGGGGCACGGTTGTGGCGTCCTGCTGGGCGGCGCCGAACTGGGGTTGGCGGTCGGGCTTGCCTTCACGCCGGAGCCGACGTTCCTGACAAAAGTGGCCGCGTTCCTCACCTGGACCCTCGGGTCCGATACAGTCATCCACCACGTCGATGCGTTGGTGCAGGGGCAGGAGCGGCCCAGCCCCCTCGTGCAGATCGGAACCCTGACCCTGGAAGGGTTGGGGGTGAGCCATTCGGAAGCGCTGGCGATCAGCCAGAACCTGCGGGTGGGGGCCGGACTAGTCAGCGTCGGCGGTCAGCTCTACTACTACAAGAAGACTGCCGAGGGCGTCACCACACTCTACAAGTGGCTAAAAGCGAAGCCGCCGGCAGTCGCTCCAGCAAATCAGGTAGCAACAAACTGGAGGCAGCACGAACAGTTTGTTACCCAGAGCCTTCAGAACGCTAACCCTGGGCGGACCATCGGCAGTCAGGTGACGCTTGATGTAACGAACAACGCCACCGGACAAACGGTGCGAATCCGTATCGACAATTTAGCACTACAGCGCGGGTACTTCCGAAACCATTTGCTGGTCTGGGTTTGCGGCTTGGTAGTTTGGGAGGTTTGGAAACGGCCCCAAACTCGAATTACCCGTGTTTTCGGCCCCTTCCCAGAGGTGGTTCAGCCAACAGATCAAGGAACCCGCGCTGTAGTGTTAGCAGTACAGCGCGGGTTCAGATGACGCATTTATGCCGCTGTTTCTTGTGGGACTTGGCGGCCTGAGTGTTGCGCCTCTGGTGGTACCGGAGCAC
>JAYUBA010000256.1:0-7735 GCA_043741075.1 Frigoriglobus sp. | reverse complement strand
CTTGCTTGCTCCCCCTCTCCCGCAACGGGAGAGGGGGAAGAACCCAGCAGTTCCGACACCAGTTCCGCGAACTCGTCCAGCTTGGGCGAGACGCGGGTCTGCCGGTCGAACAGGAACAGACTGTCGCAGATGGTGCGAAGGTTCACCACGCACGCGAGGATGCGCTTGCGGTCCAGGTCGGTGAGGTAACCCTTCCGCAGGAGCAGAGCGAGCGCGACGCGCTGCTCCTCGTACGGGCCGCGCTGCGCGTCCGCGAGTTCCACGAACACGGTGTTGTCGGTGCGCGCCGGCAGTTGCGTCAGCACCTCGCCGCGGGTGCGGCGCAGGAAGATGGGCGCGAGCTTCTCGCGAATCGTGTCGAGGTTGCGGTAGCCCTTCAGGTTGCCCTCGTCGTCGAGTACGCGGTGCTCGTGCAGGAACTCGAACGCCGGGCCGAACCGCCGCTCGTCCACGAACTGCACGATGCTGTACAGCTCTTCGAGCTTGTTCTCCAGCGGCGTGCCGGTGAGCACCATCGCGTACCGGCTCTTGAGCTTCTTCACCTCCTTCGAGGTCTTCGCCTCCCAGTTCTTGATGCGCTGGGCCTCGTCCAGAACGATCACGTCCGGCTTCCACGCGTTGATGGCCTCGCGGTCGCGCACCACCTGCTCGTAGTTGACGAGGCGGTAGAAGGTCGGCTCCGCGTACTGCGCGAGCCGCGCCTCCGGGGTGCCGTCGATCACCTGCGCCGGGCGGCCGGTGAACTTCCGGATCTCCGACTCCCACTGATACTTCACCGACGCGGGGGCGACGACGAGCGCCCGCTGAATGCCGCGCTCGCGGGCGAGCAGTTCGACCGCCGCGAGCGTCTGCACGGTCTTGCCCAGCCCCATGTCGTCGCCGAGGATGCTGCGGCCCCGGCACGCGAGGAACAGCGCCCCGCGCAGTTGGTAGTCGTACAGCGGGACGTTCAGGAGCTTCAGGTCGAGCGCGCCGGCTTCGAGTTGTTTCACCCACCCGGCTTCGCGGGCCAGCATCTCGGCGCGCTCGATCTCGCGGTCGATGAACTCCAGCGCGTCGGAGATGACCGTGACTTCTTCCGGCACCGCCTCGATGTCGTGAATGAGGTCGGGGTACTTGCCGCGGCCCGACCACAGCCCCTTCTCGTCGAAGTACGTTTGTGCGAGCTTCGCGAGCTTGTCGGAGTGCCGCGGCGGCAGGTGGACGCCGAGTCGGAGTTGCTCGCCGTAGTGGAGGTCGATTTCGGGCCGGGTGACGGCCGCTTTCTTCTTCTGAAGGTGGGCGGGGAGGTCGTCTTTGAGGGTGTCGAGAACGGCCTCGATGTGCTTGCAGGTGCCAAGCGTGTTGGCCTTGAAGTCGGGGCAGGTGCAGCCGTTGTCGCCGACCTCGAACCCCTTGACGCAGACGGTGTACTGGCCGCCGGACTCCGGGTTGGTGACGCGGTAGTCGGAGAACACGCGGTTCTTGCCCAGGTTCTCGATCTGGAACTTGGCGGCCTTGGCGCGCTGCCGGCGGATGTCGATCTGCACTTCGCGGAGCATCCCTGGCCCTCACCCGGTTGACACCCTTCCATCATACCCGGTGGGAAGCGGAAAAGCCCCGGCAGGGGCCGGGGCTTTTCGGGTGAGGCAGACACGGCGCGGGAAGACAAGCAGCGGAACGAACGGGGATGTTGAGGCTTCCGGTTTGCGGGCTGAAGGTTGAATCCTTGAGCCTTGAACGTTGACGTTCGGAGTCCCCACCAGGGTTCCCGTATTAAGGGGAGATCGCGTTGTTAGCGCGAAAACCGTTCCGAGCCACCACCCACCTAACCACGCGCCGTGCCTGTACGGGACGGTAGGACAGGCTTCCAGCCTGTCACCGTTGCTTCGAGAATGACAGGCTGGAAGCCTGTCCTACTTCGCGTCGCCGAGCGCGACCGTCCGCGCGTCCACCGCGACGGGCGTCTGCGCGTTGAACGTGTCCAGCTTGTCCTGGAGCGCGTCGATCCGCCCTTCGAGGGCGTCGGTCATGGCGTCCACGTCCGCCTTGCGGAACTGCGCGACGTAGGCGACCTGCCCGGCCGCCGGGTAGCCTTCGAGCACGGTGCCGTGCTTGGTGTTCAGCGCGGCCAACAGCGTCGTCTCGGCCTTCAGTTCGGCGAGGTCGAAGATGTCGCGCTGGATCGGCACGTTCGCCCGCGCGACCGCGTACTTCAGGTCCGTCAGCCGGCGGACCAGGTCGGCCCGTTCCGCGAACGCCGCGCGCACGTCGATCTGTTCCGCCGTCTGCTGCGTGGAGTTGTACGTCTGGACCGTCAGCGTCAGCTTCGCGACCTTGCCCGCGAGCCGGTTCTTCAGCTTCAGCGACTTCGCCAGCGTGATGTTCAGCGTGTCTGCCATCGGTAAGCCCTCCTGTCAGGTGCGAAAGGAGTGACACGCCGCCGCGCGCCGGGTTCGCGGGGAAAAGCGCACGCCACCATCTTAACCGCCGGGTATCATGTCGGCTCGCTTCATACCGGAGGAGCTTCGTCATGCCGCGTCTCGCGCTCGCCGTTTTCGCACTCGCCGCGCTCCCGTCGCTCACCTTCGCACAGCACATCGAATTGCGTGTCGATGCGTCCGAGGTGGCGCGGAAGGTGATCCACGTTCGCGAGACGATCCCGGCCGCGGCGGGGCGACTCACGCTGCACTACCCAAAGTGGATTCCCGGTCGGCACCGGCCCGTCGGCCAGATCGCGAACGTCACCGAGTTCCGCGTCACGGCCGGCGGCAAGGCGGTCGAGTGGAAGCGCGACGACGCCGACCCGTTCACCGTTCACGTCACCGTGCCGCCGGACGCGAAGGAAGTCGAAGTCACCTTCGACCTGTTGCTCGCGGCCGGCGCGGAGGGCGGCGCGCAGTTCATGACGGTCGCATCGCCGAAGGTGATGACGATGAACTGGAACGACGTACTCGTGTACCCGAAGGTCGCGAAGCCGCTCGAACTGTTGTTCGATGCGAACCTAAAGTTACCCGAAAACTGGCAGTCCGGCACCGCTCTCTATGTGGAGCGCTCACAGGGGCAGCACGTGCGGTTCAATCGGACCGCGCTCGGCACGCTCATCGACTCGCCGGTACTCGCGGGCGAACACTTTCGGTTCATTCCCCTCGACGGCAAGGAGAACCGGCACCACGTGTCCATCGCGTGCGACAGCGCCGACGGCCTCGAAGTGCCGGAGGCGACGCTGGCCGCGTGGAGGAAGTTGCCGGGCGAGGCCGCGGCGCTGTTCGGCCCGGCAAAGCCCTACGCGCACTACAGATTCCTGCTCGGCCTGAGCAACCACATCCCGCAGGCCGGCATCGAGCACCACCAGTCGAGCGACAACCGGCTTCCGGAACTCGCGCTCGTCAAGGGTGCCGAGCGGAAGGCCGCCGCGACGCTGTTTCCGCACGAGTTCGCGCACGCGTGGAACGGCAAGTTCCGCCGCCCCGCCGACATGATTATGACCGACTACCAGCAGCCGCAGCAAACTCGGTTGCTCTGGGTTTACGAAGGACTAACGAACTACTTCGGGTGGCTGCTCGCGGCCCGCACCGGGCTGATGTCCGCCGACGAGTCGCGCGACTACCTCGCCATGACCGCGGCGCGGATGGCCAACGTGAAGGCCCGCGGGTGGCGCCCGCTGGACGACACCGCCGCCGCGGCCAGCACGCTGTTCGACGCCACGCGGGCGTGGCGCTCGGCCCGCCGCTCGGTGGACTTCTACGACGAGGGCACGCTGCTATGGCTCGAAGTCGATGTGCTGATTCGCACCCAGACGAAGGGCGCGAAGTCGCTCGACGACTTCTGCAAGGCGTTCTTCGGTGGCGGCACCGGCGCGCCCGCGGTGAACGGCTACCGGCTCGACGACGTGCTCGCCGCGCTGAACGCGGTCGCGCCCTACGACTGGAAGACGCACTTCGCGCGCCGCGTGGAGGTTGTGGCGGACGCGCCGCCGCTGGCGGGCATCACCGGCGGCGGGTGGGAGCTACGGTTCACCGAGAAGCCCACCGACCTGTTCGCCTCAATGGAAGGTCTCTCGAAGGGCGTGAACCTGACGGACTCGGTCGGGTTTCAGGTGAGCGCCGACGGCCTGATCGGCGACACCGTCCCGGACTCGGTCGCGGCGAAGGCCGGACTGGCACCGGGGATGAAGTTGCTGGCGGTGAACGGCCGCCGGTTCACGCCGGACGGGCTGAAGACCGCGGTCGCGGCGACGAAGACCGGCGGCAAGCTGGAACTGCTGGCGGAGAGCGGCGACTTCTTCAAGGCACACGCGCTCGACTACAAGGGCGGCGCCCGCTACCCGCGGCTGGAGAAAGCCGAAGGCAAGACGGACGTGCTCGCGGACATCGTGAAGCCGAAGGCGAAGTGAGGCAGCGCTCACGCGGGCTGCGCCAGAGGGGGCGGCGGCGCGAACATCTTCGCGGGGTAGATGTACGCGCCGTCAATCGAGACGGTCCCGAGCACCGACCCTTGGTGGTACGTCGGGCGGTCGTCCGGCCATTCCTGATAGAGGTCGAGCACTCCTTGCGCGAGGGGGTCGGAGGGGCCGATCAATTTGATCTCGTACGGGTCCAGTCGTCGGAACAAATCGGTCACCCCCTTCTGGAACTCCCGCAACGCTCGGCCCAGGCGAAGATTCGCCTCGATCTGCCCCTCGTGCTCGGCGTTGGGCGTGATGATGTACAGGTAGGGCTGCCCGTCGCCTTCCACCCGAGACCACAGCGCCCCTCTCGTGACGAGCCCTTCGGCGGGGAGGCGCTTGAGCAACTCGCCCGCGCTCTCCACGCGGTCGCGGCTCACCAGTGTAGTCGGATCCATCGCAGAACCCCGTCGGTCGGATCGGAAACTGCCTTGCAAATGTTCTCGGCATCGAGTTGTGTAGTCCGCTTGTATCTGGCGTCTTCCTTCCACTGCACAACAATTCGCCAGTAGGCTTCAAACGTTGCATTCGCGATTCCTTCGGCGTCGCGAACTGCCTTCAAGTTGCCGGTCTTTAACAGCGCGTTGAGGTCGTGGGTATAGTACTCATCGGTTTTTCGAGGCGGGAAGTCGTCCGCCTTCGTCAGCTTCGCGATGCACGCCTTCAGGGCGCACTCGACCGCGTAGCCCGCGAGGTAGTACGCCCCGTCCCACTTGCCGGCGGCTAGAAGCACGCCGGCCTCGTCGATCCGCACGTCCGCCAGTTGTTGGAAGTCGGTACGGGTCACGGTCCTTACCTCATGTTACCACACGGTCACGAAGTCCGACACCGCGACCCGTCTCGCCCTACTTCTTCAGCTCCTTCACGCGGACGTTGCGGTAGCGGACGAACTGCTTGGTGAAGTCGCCGCCGCCGTGGACCTGCAGCGCGATGCCGCCCGTGTCCGCCAGCCGCTTCTCCGTGTCCTGGTACTCCATGAACTTCACCCCCTTGATCCACGTCGTGAGCTTCGGCGGGTTCCCCTCGATGCGCGCCCGCACCTCGTTCCACTCGCCGTGCTTCCAGAACGTCGGCCAGTCCGCCGCGCTCACCGGGCTTGGGAACGGCTTGTACTCCGTCACCTTGATGTCGGTCACCTCTTTCAGGAAGTCGAAGTTCCGCACGTGCGGCTTGCCGCCGAGTCCCTCCCCGTAAATGCCCATCAGGTTGCCGTTCGCGTGGTAGTCGATCATGGCCTGGTAGCACTTGCCGGTGTCGGTGCTGCGGAGGAACAGCCCGCTGTCCGGGCCGAAATCGTTGTTCATCTCCAGCGCCACCTCGAAGTCGCCGTACTCCTTCTCGGTGATGATGATGCCGCCGTTGCCGGGCACGTCCTGGCTGCCGGTGATCGCGCCCTTCTCGACCACCCACTTGCCGCCGCTCTTGTTCTTGGTGGTGCCGCTGTGCCCGGTCTTCGCGGACACCGTCCACCCGTCGAGCGTCTTGCCGTCGAAGATCGGCACGAACCCGGTCTCGTCGAACTTCTCCGGCGTGGGCAGGTCCGCCCGCACCGACGCGCACACGCCGGCGAACCCGGCGACGAAAACGACCATCGCGAACCGCATGGGAGTAACCTCCGAGGAGCGTTGTGTTTCTGAGCGGGGGGCGTAAGCCCCCTGTGTGTTGTATCAGTCCTTCTTCGCGCGCTTCATGCTCTTGATGGTGTGGAGCGGGAACAGCTTCCACCCGGCGTCCACCTCGCCGAGCAGCCCGGCGAGCGTGCCCTTCTTGCCGTCCTTCTCGATCTCCTGCGGGATGACCACGATCTTCTCCGCGTCGCCGATCTGCACCTCCACGGCGGCCATGTGCGTGTTCTGATCGACCGCGACCGGGGTGAACGCCTTCACCGCGTCGTCCAGTTTGAACGGGTCGCCCTTGCGCACCGTGGCCGTGTCGGTCACCACCTCCACGCCGCCGGGGAACTGGTAGAGGAACTTGAAGTTGGACGCCTTGAGCGTCGGGTTCTCGGCCTTCGGGTGGTCGATCTGCACCAGCCACGGCGAACCGCCCTTCTTCGCGACCGGCTTCGCGTCCGGGAACGCGACCGCCTTGATGTGGTCCTTCGTGAACGCCCCGCCGCTGAAGGTCGCGGCCCTGCCGTCGGCCGTGCCGCCGAACGCGAGCACGTTGATGCCCTTGTACTGGAGCGTGCCGGCCAGCGGTTCGGCCAGCCCCTTCACCGCGACCGACGCGACCTGCTTGTCGTAGTCGTACTTGATGGACTCGACCGACCCGACCGGCACGTAGGTGATGATTCCTTTGGAATAGGTCGTCGAGTGCGGCTCGCGGAGGACGAGCGCGAGCGGCCCCTTTTTGGCGTCCTCGGTGGCGCCGCCGGGGTCGGCGAGCCACGTCAACCGCTGGGTGCCGGTGCCGAACTTCAGCGCGGTGACTTTCACCTCCTTGCCCTCGACATCGGTCGCCGTGGCCTCCGTCGGGGCGTCCGCGGCCCGCGCGAACGCCCCCGCCAGCCACCCGGCCAGCACCAACCCGACCGCCGCCCACACCCGCCGACGCATGGGAAATCCCCGTAGAAGAGGCTCGTGTTCCGCTGTGGCGCGATTCATGGTGGGCGGGAACCTGCGGCCGGGCAAGGAAAAAGTGCGCGGCGTGTGACGAGGCCGCCCTTGCGGGTCGGGGCGCGGCGCGACATAATCACCCCAACCTTCGCGCCAGCCCTCGGCCGCTCGCGGCCCTCCGCAGCCAAGACGGGAACGGTCCAATAGTGGACGACATCTTCTTGCCCAGCGGCCGACTCCGCCCGGACATCCTGGACGAGGCGACGACGCGCGTACTCCGGGAGGCGCTGGCCCACACCCGCGCCACCAACTGGGACAGCGTGCGGACGCCCCACCTGTTCATGGGGCTGTTGGCCGCCCCGGACTCCGGCGTGTTCAAGTGGGCGACCAAGCTCGGGGCCGACCTGCCCGGCCTGCTCGACCAGTTCCGCGACCTGTTCTTCCAGGCCAACGCCGAACCGGTCCCGCCGCTGCTACTCAACCGCGAGTTCCTGTCGGACAACGTGATCCGCCTGCTCCGCGACGCCCACGGCCGGGCCTCCGACTGCGGCCGGATCAGCCTCACGCCGATGGACCTGCTCATCACCCTGTTCACCACCCCGAACAGCATCGTCGCCGAGTGCTTCGAGCGCATCGGCGTCACCGCCGCCAAGCTGACCGAACTCGCGGTGCTGGCCGAGCGCGACGTGCCCGCCAAATAAGTAGTGGTCAGTGGTCAGTGGGCAGTGGGCAGGAAAGACAGAAGACCAGA
>JAYUBA010000255.1:0-2318 GCA_043741075.1 Frigoriglobus sp. | reverse complement strand
CGAACTTGTCCGCCACTTTGGCCAGGCCCGGCAGGTGTTCGCAAATCCGCACGCCGGGCACGTTGGTGGCGATCGGCCTGAAGTCCCCGCGGTACTCGCTCGGCGCGTCCGGCTTCATGTCGAAGGTGTCTTGGTGCGGCGGGCCGCCGGGCAGCCAGACGAAGATGACGGCCGGATCGTTCGAGGTGCGTTCGGCTCCTTTTGCCTGGAACGAGGCGAGCGGACCCATCGCGGCGGAAGCCACGGCCACCGATCCGAATCGCAGCACGTCCCGGCGGCTCGGCCCGGAACAATCGGCGGAAAATCTGGGCACGTGAAAGGCTCCGACAACGGGCAGGTGGCGCGGCAGGCTAAACTCTAGGATAGCTAGCCGAGCGAGACGAGTCAAATGCGATGTCCCATGGGGGTGCAGTCCCGTAGATGCGAGCTGGAGGCGGGTGTATTCTGAGCTGCAAGCAGAACGGACAGGTTTCCTGCGTTCCCTCTGAAGGAATCAGCTATGACGACCCCACTCCCGCCGTCGAACCGCGACACCATCCGCCGCGAGTTGCACGAGCACGTCGACGCCATTTTCAACCGCCTCTTTCCCGAAGACACCTCGGTGCCCCTGCCCGCCTTCGACCGCATCGAGGAACAGACCTCGCAACTGACGCGCGATCTGGAGTCGTGGCTCCTGGAACAGCGCGTGCAATCCGCAGCCGACGCCCGCCCCGTCGAAGCCCCTTCGTGCCCCCAGTGCCAGCAACCCGCTCGCCGGGTGAAAAAACCCGGCGACCCGCTCGCCCGTCGGGTCTTGACCACCCGGGCCGGGCCCATCGAATTGGCCCGAGAAAAATGGCGTTGCACGACCTGTCGGGTCGTGTTTTTTCCCCCTCGACGAACAGTTGCAACTGACGCAAGAGGGCTTTAGCCCGTCGATTGTCAGGATGGTCGTTCGTCGGGCCGGCAAGGCCGCCTCGTTCGCGGAAGCCAGCCACGACCTCAAGGAGTTGGCGGACATCGCCATCAGTCCCACGCACGTTCGGCGACTGTGCGAGCGCGTCGGCCACGAGTGGGCGGAGGCGCGGGATGCCGACGTACGAGCCTTTCGCGATTCGCGCTTGCAGCCGACGGTCGCGGCCGCTCCGAAAGTGGCCGCGGTCATGCTGGACGGAGGCCGGCTCCAAGCGCGGGCCGAAGAGGCCGGCCGGGGCGTGACCGGTCGCCACTGGCGCGAAACCAAAGTGGCCTGCTGCCTCACGCTCGATTCGACGGAACGAGCCGTCGATCCGCAACCCGATCCGCCGACGAAGTTCCTGGAAACCGCGACCGTGGCCCGCTTGGCGGCCGAGATCAAGAGCCGGAACAGCTCGGGCAGTCGTCGCGCATCGCCTGCCGCGGAGAAGCCGCCGCGCTCGCGTCGCGCTCGGTCGCGTCGCCGCAAGGGGCCCAAGAAATTGGTGCGAACGGTGGTGGCCTCGCTTTCGAACAGCGACACGTTCGGCTACCACGTCGCGGCCGAGGTCCAGCGGCGCCGCTTGAACGAGGCCAGCCGCAAGGCCTGCGTGTGCGATGGTTCGAACTGGAATTGGAGCCTGTTCGCGATGCACCTGCTGCCGTGGGGGTTCGTCGGCATTCTGGATTTCATTCATCTGCTGAGCTACCTGTACGAGACGGCCCAAATCGGCGCGGACGTCGGGGAGACGAGTTGGGTGGTGTACGAGCGTTGGTTGCGGTGGGCGTGGGCGGGTCAGGTGGCGTTGCTGCTGGCCGATTTGAAGCGGGTGTCCGCCCGGTTGGGCGAACCGCCGCCCGATGCCAAGGACAACGATCCGCGGAAGGTGGCGGCCACGACCGTGGGTTATGTGACGAACGCGCAGGACAAGATGAACTACGCGGAGTATCGGCGGCGGGGGCTGCCGATCAGCAGCGCGCCGGTGGAGAGTGCGATCAAGCAATTGAATCGGCGTGTGAAGGGGACGGAAAAGTTTTGGGTGAGCGGAGGGGCCGAGTCGATGCTTCAGGTTCGCGCGGCGATCTTGAGCGAGGACGGCCGAGCGGAGCGGTACGCGAAACGGGCACGCCCACGAGGCCGTGCCGTGGGTGGTCACCGGCTCGGACGGAACGGAAAGTAAGGACATCTACGGGACTGCACCCACCATGACGAACCATCTTCGAGGGGAGTTCGGCCGGCATCACAGCCGGGGGAGAGGTGAAGAGGTCGCTGGCTCGTCTCGGTTCGGATTGACGGGGGCGAAGGGGAAGCCCTACAAGTGGGATTGCAACCCGGCTTCTGCTTTGGAAACCGGGTTTCTTGAGGTGAGAAACCCGGTTTCCCA
>JAYUBA010000254.1:0-2319 GCA_043741075.1 Frigoriglobus sp. | reverse complement strand
GCGCGAACCCTTCGCGCTCCTCTTCGAGTCGCGGCTACGCGAAGACGCCGACTGTGCGGCCACGTTTCACGCCGTCGCGAGTTCCAGGCTCAGCTTCTTCGCGTCGGCGGCGAACTTGCGCACGTCCTGCGTGATCCGCATCGAGCAGAACTTCGGGCCGCACATCGAACAGAATTTCGCGCTCTTGAACACGTCCTGCGGGAGCGTTTCGTCGTGCATCTTGCGCGCGGTTTCCGGGTCGAGCGACAGGTCGAACTGGAGGTTCCAGTCGAACTCGAAACGGGCCTTCGAGAGCGCGTCGTCGCGCCGGCGGACGTTCTTCCGGCCGCGGGCGATGTCGCCGGCGTGGGCCGCGATCTTGTACGCGATCACCCCCTGCCGCACGTCGTCCTTGTTCGGCAGGCCGAGGTGCTCCTTCGGCGTGACGTAGCACAACATGCTCGCGCCGGCTTCGGCCGCGAGCGCCGCGCCGATCGCGCTGGTGATGTGGTCGTAGCCCGGCGCGATGTCCGTGACGAGCGGCCCGAGCACGTAGAACGGGGCGTCGTGGCAGAATTCGCGCTCCTTCTCGATGTTCATCTTCACGAGGTGCATCGGGATGTGCCCCGGACCCTCGATCATCACCTGGCAGCCCATCTCCCACGCCTGCGTCGTGAGTTCACCGAGCGTCTTCAGTTCGGAGAACTGCGCCTTGTCGTTCGCGTCCGCGATGCTGCCGGGGCGGAGGCCGTCGCCGAGGGAGTACGTCACGTCGTACTTCCGCATGATCTCGCACAGTTCGCCGAAGTGCGTGTACCACGGGTTCTGCTGGTGGTGCGCCACCATCCACGCGGCCATCAGCGACCCCCCGCGGCTCACGATGCCGGTCACGCGGTCGCTGGTGAGCGCCACGTACTCGATCAGCACGCCCGCGTGGATCGTCATGTAATCCACGCCCTGCTTCGCCTGGTGTTCCACCATGTCGAGCAGCATGCGCGGCGTGATGTCGCGCGGGTCCTTCACGTTCTGGATGATCTGGTACGCGGGCACGGTGCCGATGGGAACGATGCTCTCGTCGATGATCGCCTGCCGGATGCCGTCGATGTTCCCGCCGGTGGACAGGTCCATCACCGTATCGGAACCGAGTTCGACCGCGGTGCGGAGCTTCTCCAACTCGTCGTCGGCCTTACCGGTGACGGCCGAGTTACCGATGTTCGCGTTGATCTTGCACTTCGACGCGACGCCGATGCACATCGGCTGGAGTTTCTTGGCGAGGTGGACGGTGTTCGCGGGGATGACCATGCGCCCGCGGGCGACCTCCGCCCGGATCAGTTCCGGGTGCAGGTCTTCGCGCGTCGCAACGAACTCCATCTCCGGCGTGACGATGCCCTTACGGGCGGATTCGAGTTGCGTCATTTGATGTGCCCACGCCCACGGATTGCACTCGGTGGGCTGACCAGATGTCGCCTTCCTCGGCGGCATGACCCGCTCAGGTTCGAAGGGTGTGTTCTCAGCCCGCGCACCCGGCGCGGGCACCCCCGGCGATACCTTCCGTTGTACGCGCCGCCGGTGGCGCCTTCAATGAGAACGGCCCCGCGGTGACTGGCACCGCGGGGCCGCGCCGGGGCGTCCCCCATACCCCCCGGCTTTGGCTTCGTGTCACCTACCGCTCGCGTCAGTACCGGACGCCGAGCGTCATCTGGATGTTCAGGTTGTTGATGTTGCCCTGGATCGGCGGGACGAGGTTCGTCCAGTCGTACCCGTACTCGGCCCGCAGGCCGCCGAACAGGATCCACCCGCCCATCGGGGTCTCGAACGTCGCGTGCGTGCCGACGACCACCCCCTCGAACACGTTCTGCCGCCGCGAGTACCCGTTCACCTCGTTGAGTGGCACCAGATCGACGTGCGCGGTGCCGTACCGGCCACCGACCCACGCCCCGACCCGCACGTTCGTGCCGGTCGCGCCGCCGGTGTTCCCCGCGCCCCACAGCCACACGTCGCGGCCGAAGTTGAAGTTGAAGCTCGACCGGTGGACCTCGCGGATGGCGGTGAACACGAACCGGTCCGGTTGGGTTGCCAGCACCCCGGTGATTTGGTTCTGTTGGGCGGGCGAGCGCAGGAACAGGTTCGTCGCGTCGCGCGTCCCCTGTCCCCAGTTGTGCGTGTAACTGAGGCCCAGATCGACCGTCCACGCGGCCGTGTGGTCCGGGGTGAAGAACAGCGTGCGGGCACCGCCGCCCACCGTCCACCCGGCGTTCAGCTTGCCCGGCAGCCCGTCGCCGAACACCATGTTCACGCCGGTGTAGGTGTACACCTCGTACCCGACCCGCCCGTTGCGGC
>JAYUBA010000253.1:0-2320 GCA_043741075.1 Frigoriglobus sp. | reverse complement strand
TGCTCCCCTCCCTTCAGGGTGGGTTTGGGGGTGGGTTCTCCTAGTTCCCCATTTCTGTTGCCCCGGCGCGCGATCCGTGGCACAATACACTCGCTTCGCTCCCGCCAACTACTCCGGACGCCTTCGGGCACCCGGCCCGCCACCGCCGCACAGGGGGCTTACGCCCCCCGCTCGGAAAGAACACACCGGAAGCCGCCCCATGCGGTTCTGCCTTCCCATACTGCTGCTCGCATCCCCGACTGCCGCGCACGCGGCGGACGCGTTCCACTTCGAGAACGACATCCTCCCGATCCTCAGCCGCTACGGGTGCAACTCGTCCGGCTGCCACGGGAAGGCCGAAGGTCAGGGCGGGTTCAAGCTGTCGGTGTTCGCGTCGGACCCGGAAGCCGACCACGCGGCGCTCACGAAGGAAGCGCGTGGGCGCCGCGTGTTCCCGGCCAGCGCGGAAGAGAGCCTGATGCTCCGCAAGGGCACCGGTCGCACCGCACACGGCGGCGGTACGCGAATCCCCTTCGGCGGCGAGGACTACCGCGTCCTGCGCGACTGGGTCGCGGCCGGAACGCCGGTCGGCTCGCCCGACGCGCCGCGCGTGGTGTCGCTTCGCGTCGAGCCGGTCGAGCGGGTGATGGGGCAGAAGGCCGAGCAACAACTCAAGGTGTTCGCGAAGTACAGCGACGGCGTCGAGAAGGACGTGACGCGACACGCCCGCTTCCAGAGCAACACGGAGGCCGTCGCGGCCGTCAGCCCCGGCGGCATGGTCTCGACCCGCGACGTGCCCGGCGAGGCCGCGGTGATGGCCGCCTACCTCAACGAAGTCGGCCTGTTCCGCCTGATGGTCCCGCGCCCGGGCGAACTCGCGAAGAACGCGCTCCCGCAGTTCAACTTCATCGACAAGCTCGTTGACGCGAAGCTCGCGAAGCTGAACGTCAGCCCCTCGGGCGTGTGCGACGACGCGGACTACCTCCGCCGTGTGTACCTCGACCTGACCGGAACGCTGCCGACACCGGAGGAGGCGCGGGCGTTCCTCGCGGACCCGGCGAAGGACAAGCGCGCGAAGTTGGTCCTCGCGCTGCTCGACCGGCCGGAGTTCGCGGACCTGTGGGCGCTGCGCTGGGCCGATCTGCTTCGCGTAGACCGCCAACCGCTCGGCCACCAGCGGGCGCACCTCTACTACAAGTGGATTCGCGACTCGATCGCGGCGAACAAGCCGTTCGACCAGTTCGCGCGCGAACTCGTCACCGCCGAAGGCCCGGTGGGCGAAGTCGGGCCGGCGAACTTCTTCAAGGTGATGACCAAGCCGGGCGACGTGGCCGGCACCGTGTCGCAGGTGTTCCTCGGCGTGCGGATCGCGTGCGCGGAATGTCACCACCACCCGTTCGACCGGTGGAAGCAGTCCGACTACGCCGGTATGTCTGCGTTCTTCAGCGCCGGCACGACCGCGCACCCGCGGACGCGGAAGCCGGTGTACGCGTACGCGCTGGGCACCGACATGCCCGCCGCCGACCCGACCGGCGACCGCCGGCTCCCGCTCGCGGAGTGGATGACGCGCCCCGACAACGCGTTCTTCGCGCGCAACCTGTCCAACCGCGTGTGGGCGTGGACGCTCGGCCGCGGGCTAGTCGAACCGGTCGATGACGTGCGCGCGACCAACCCGCCAAGTAACCCCGAACTGCTCGACGCGCTCGCGACGTTCACCGTCGAGAACAAGTACGACGTGCGGAAGCTGATCGTGCTCATCACCAGTTCGCGCGTCTACCAGACGAGCGCGACGCCGAACGCGACCAACGAGAAGGACGAGCGGAACTTCTCGCGTGGGTACTTCAAGCGGCCGGACGCGGAGGTGATGCTGGACATGATCTCGCAGGCGCTCGGCGTGCCGGAGAGGTTCGCCGGGTCGCCGGGCGTGACGCGCGCGGTGCAACTGTGGGACAGCAAGGCCCGCAGCGAGTTCCTGAAGCTGTTCGGGCGCCCCAATCGCGTGACCGCGTGCGACTGCGAGCGCACCCGCGAGCCGAGCGTGAGTCAGGTACTCAACCTGTTGAACTCGACCGAGATTCAGGCGAAACTGACGCACGAGGGCGGGACGGTGGCGAAGTTCGTGCGCGACATCAAGGACGACGCGAAGCTGGTCGAAGAACTGTACCTGACGTTCTTCGCGCGCCTACCGACGGAGGACGAAACCGCGGTCGGTGTGAAGCACCTGAAGAAGTACCCGAACAACCGCCGGGCCGCGACCGAGGATTTGGCCTGGGCGCTGATGAACAGCACCGAGTTCCTGTTCAACCACTGAGCGAGCAAAGACAGTTTGGCCACAAAAAAG
>JAYUBA010000252.1:0-2321 GCA_043741075.1 Frigoriglobus sp. | reverse complement strand
TGATCCCCGCCGTGTGGGCGATGCAGTTGTAGGTGCCGGGGATGGCCTGATCCGCCCCCGCCTTGGTCCGACACTCCTTCGCCGGCGCCGTGCACGGCCCGAACACCTCGAAGTCCTCGCGGAGCCTGGGGAACGACTTGGCCCAGTTCCGCACGATGGCCCGCTCGGCCGGCAACCGGGTCGAGTCCATCACCCGCGACGCCCGGACCCCGCGCGGGTCCACCGGTTTGGGGGCGAACAGCCGGTCCCACTCCGTGACCGGCCGCGGTTCGAGAAAAAGCGACCCGAACCCCGGAAGCGGAACGGCGGGAGTCCTGGCCAACGTGGGATTGTTGACCGAGTCAGGAGCCGGCAGCTTGTCCTTCACCGCCGGCGCCGTTTTGAACGGGCACGGGTGCAGGTGGTCCTGGGCTCCGGCCGCCGCCGTGCCGGCGATCACGGCGAAGGCGACCAGGAGCGTTTTGAGTGCGGTGCGTGTCATGGCTGGTCCTCGTTGGTTGTGTGCCGATGTCAGCACACCGAACCGAGCGACTCGACCCGGCGCGAAGGGGCACCGAATCCGACCGAATCTCGATTTCGAAAAAAGTGCGGATCGCGTGCCCCCGTCCGACGCCGTCCGACGCTCAGTGCGGTGGAGACGGCGACGATCCCCGCCGCATCACGATCGAACCGAATCGGGGTCACGAGAGAACTACCATGAATGCGATCACGAAGGGCCTGCTGGTGTGCGTGCTGGGTCTGGTGTCGGTGTCCGGCGGATGGTCCGCGGAACCCGACACCGGGGTGCCGCCCGCGAAGGCGAAGGCGCCGGAATCGCTGACCGACGCCGGGTTCGAGGAGATGATCAAGCAGATGGGCTACGACTACACGGTCTCGGAGAGCGCCGACAAGTCCGTGCGGTGGTACCGGGTGAACGTGACCCGGAGTGAGCTGGGCGGGGAGTGTTCCGTGAGCCTGCGTCTCGGCGCGAACGGGACGCAGATCTGGGGACACGTGGCCCTGACCGACCTGAAGCCGGAACACCTCGCGAACGCCGAGGCGCTCGTGAAGTTGCTCGAGAAGAACGACGCGATCGGCCCGAACGCATTCCGGGTGAACCCGAAGTCGAAGCGGCTGTTCCTCTCCCGGTGCACCGAGACGCGCGGGCTGACGCCGGCCCGGATCCGCGAGCACATCGAGGGCCTGGTCGACGGCTGTGTGCAAACACGCGACGACTGGAACACGGCCAAGTGGACCTCCGGATCCGCCAATAAGTGAGCGGCCCTCCGGACAATGTGCCCGGTGGTCACGTGACCGCCGAGCACTCTCGTGGTACCATCACGGTCGTTTCCATTTCCCAAGGGACAACGCCGTGCCCGACTCCACTACCGTGCAAATCCAGGGCTATCTCGACCGCTTCCTCGACGGTGACGCGGCGGCCAAGGCGGCTCTCGTGCGCGTCGCCGAGGACCGGCTCCTCGTCCTGACGCGGCGGCTCTTGCGGGATTACCCACGGGGCCGCGAACACGACGATACCGAGGGGATCTTCCAGGAAGCCTACATCCGGTTGCACTCGGCCCTCGACGAACTGAAGCCGGCGACCGTGCGGCAGTTCCTGGGCCTGGCCACCGTGACGATCCGACGCACCCTGCTCGACATCGTCCGGAAGTTGCGCGGTCGGGGCGCGGAGAAGCGGAACCGGGCCCTGAGCCTGGACGAGGGCGGGAGCGGCGACGCGGGGCCGTTCGAGCCGGCGGCGCCCGAGGGGCCGGACCGCTTCGGGGTGACCGAAGATCTCAACGGCGCCATCGACGAGTTGCCCGCCGAGATCAAGGAAGTATTGGAGCTGCACATCTACCAGGGACTGACCCTGGTGGAAATCGCGCAGCTGATCGGCGCCCACAAGGACACCGTGAAGCGGCGCTGGGCCAAGGCGCGCGTGCTGCTGGCCGAGAAACTGGGCGTGTTCGATCCGAACGAAAACACCTGACCCGAACCGAGGGCGCCGATGAGCCGCGAAGACCGGTTGGCCGACATTCTGGACCGCTGGGAGGAAGCCGCCGACGCGGGCCGGCCGATCACCCCGGCCGAGGCGTGTTCGGCCGACCCGGACCTGCTGGGCGACTTCGCCACGCTGCTCAAACGGCTCGGGCTCCTGGAGTCCGCGCTGAAGGGGGCCGGCACCGACCCGCCGGACGCGCTCCTCGGTCGGCTCCCGGCCGGCCGGTTCACGCCCACGAAGTTTCTCGCCGCCGGCGGGCTCGGGCTCGTGTTCCTCGCGGACGACAACGAGTTGCACCGGGCGGTGGCTCTGAAGTGCCTCCAAACGCTGGCGGAACTCG
>JAYUBA010000251.1:0-2322 GCA_043741075.1 Frigoriglobus sp. | reverse complement strand
AATGCCCGTCGCTCACGCTTCCGGCTCGTACATACCTCACCCCGCGACCGTCTTCATCTTCGTCAGACCGGTCTTCGCGACCGCGTGCGGGTCTTGCTTCCAGTAGTCGCGGTTGAACAGTTCGAGCGACACGAAGCCGGTGTAGTTCATCTTGCGGAGCGTCGCGAACACGTCCTTCAGCGGGGCGACGCCGTCGCCGGGGTACACGCGGTCTGCGTCCGCGATCTTGTCCCGGTCGATCTTCGGGTAGTCGTTCAGGTGGAAGATGCCGATGGCGGACGCGGAGAGTAGCGACAGCCCGGCGAAGTCGGAGCCGCCCTTGTAGAGGTGGTACACGTCCGGCAGCACGCACCCGCGCGCACTCCCGCTCTCGGCCGCGACGAGCAGCGCCTCGCCGAGCCGGCGGAGCGTCTTCGAGAAGCCCCACACTTCGACGATCGGCGTCACAGACATCTTCTCGCCGAGGTCGAGCAGCGCCCGGTAGCGGTCGCCGGCCGCGACCAGATCGACGAGCGGCTTGGTGAAGTTCGGGTCGTCGCGCTTGCTGGTGCCGCCGGTCGCGCCGACCGGCGGAGCGGCGAGGTGCGTGCCGCCGATCTTCGCGACCTTCTCCATGTCGCGCTTCGCCTGCTCCAACCCCTTCTTGCGGCGTTCGGCGTCCTCCACGATCCACTCGGCGAAGCCGATCGCGTCGGGCACGACGAGGCCCGCGTCGGCGACGCGCTTGCGCAGGTCGTCGAGTGTGCCGCCGGTGCCGGTGTACGCGTCGATCTCGGAAATCCACGGCTCGATGGCCGCGTACCCGGCCTTCGCCGCGATGTCGATGAGTTCGGTGATCGGCCGCGACTTACCGTCTTTGTCGCGCACGGTGCTGGTGTTCAGGCAGTAGCCGAAGCCAGCCTTCGCCGGTTCGGCGCGCACAGCGCTCGTGTTCATCGCCAGCCCCCCGGCCACCCCGGCCAGTACCGCCCGCCGCGAAATATCGGTAGACATGGTTCGGTCAACCCATGTAGGGTGGGCACTGCCCACCGTGACTTCAAGAAGGACACTGCAATGATGACGACGCTGCTCCTCGCTGTCCACCTCGCGGGGACGGAACCGGCCGCGAATTACCCGGCCCCGAACCTGTTGGTCGAGGTCGATGACCCGAAGTTGAAGGAGTTTCACCTGCTCGACGTGCGGCCGAAGGCGAAGTATGGGGCCGGGCACGTTCCTGGTGCGGTCCACGCGGACGCCGCGCCGTGGTCGAAGGCGATTCTGGCGAACAACGCCGACGCCGCGTTCTGGAAGCTCGAACTCGCGAAGCTCGGCGTGACCCCGAAGCAGCCGACGGTGGTGTACGCGGACGACGCCCGCGATGCGGCCCGCGCGTGGTGGATGCTGAAGTACGCCGGGGTGCCGGACGTTCGCATCCTGAACGGCGGCTGGAAGGCGTGGACGGCCGCGAAATTGGAGGAAACCAAACTGGTCTCGGCGGGCGTCGCGCCGGGGCACGATTGGAAGCCGGGCACCGCCCGGCTGGCCGACAAGAAGCACGTGCTGGAGCAACTGAAGGGCGGGAGCGTGTGCATCGACGCGCGCACGCCGGAGGAGTTCTCGGGCGAGAAGGCGCTGGCGAAGAAGGGCGGCCACATCCCGGGCGCGACGCACCTGGAGTGGGTCGAACTGCTCGACCCGAAGACCGACAAGTTCCTCCCGCCGGCTCGTCAAGCTGGTGAAGGACCGCAAGATCGACCTGGACAAGCCGGCGGTGACGTACTGCCAGGGCGGTGGGCGCGCCGCGGTGGTCGCGTTCGGGCTGGAACTGGCCGGCGCGAAGAGCGTGCGCAACTACTACCCCAGTTGGGGCGAGTGGGGCAACGCGACCGACACCCCGGTCGAGGGCAAGAAGAAGTGACAGCGCGAGTCACACGAACAGCGCCGCTTCCGCCACCAGTCCGGGGCCGAAGCCGAGCGCGACGCACGGCCGCGGGGCGTTCGCCTCGCGCAACCGGCGCACGATGAACAGCACCGTCGGGCTGGACATGTTGCCGTACTCGGCGAACACCCCGAGCGACGGCGCGAGCGCCTCGGCGGTCAGGCCGAGCGACTCGCCCACCGCGGACACGATCTTCGGCCCGCCGGGGTGGACGGCCCAACTCTTCACGTCGGCGAGCGACAGCCCGTTGTCACCGAGCCACGCCTCCAGCCACGGTCGCAGCCGCGCCGCGATCAGCCCCGGTACGCGGCGCGACAGCGTCATCTGGAACCCGTGGTCGCCGACCGTCCACGCCATGTCGGCGGCGGAATCGGGGATGAGGCACGAGCCGGACGCGGCGAGCG
>JAYUBA010000250.1:0-2323 GCA_043741075.1 Frigoriglobus sp. | reverse complement strand
GCACTTCCTCAGCCCAGGGCACCGCCCTGGGTTCGCGGCGCGGGTGACCGACGCGAGGGTTCGTTATTTGATGAGCCACTCGACCACCTTCGCGGCGGCGAGCTTCTCGGCACTGCGGGTCAGCTTATTGGCGGCACCGGCGGCGTCGTAGGCGGCGCGCGACACGCGCCCGGTGTCGGTGCCCTTGTGGTTGTGGACGAGCACCTCGCCCGGCGCGCACAGTGCGAGGAACGCGCCCAGCCCGCCGTACTTCACGGCACCCGGCAGCATCATCGGGTCGTCGGTCTTGTCGATGCCCTCGAAGTGGAACTGGTTCAGGTCGGCCGCGGTCTTCGTCACCGCGTCGCCGGCGAGCGCCTTCGCGAGGATGGCGACCGGGCCGAACTCGCCCCACCCGACGAGGTGAACCGGCTCTTTGCTTAAACCATGCGCCCGCACCACGATCAACACATCGCGAACGCGCTGAGCGAGGAGGCTGAGGTTGTACCCGTAGGTGTAGCCCGCGTAGCCCTTATCGACGGTAAACGGTTTCTCTCCGACGTGCTCACCGACACCGAACAGGTCGATCGCGCGCACCATGAAGTCGGCTTCGATCAGCGCTTTCACGACGGGGTTCAGTTTTTTGTTTTCCCACAGGCTGCTCTTCCCTTTCGGATGAATCCAGATGACTTCGGGCTTGCCCCGACCATCGGCCTTCCAGATCGTGCAGTATGGCACGCTCTCGCCTTTCATTCCGTGCCGGCCGATTTCTCCCGCCGAGGCCGTCAGTCCGCCTGGCAGGTCTTGGAGCATACGCTTTGGCTCCCCCCAACATGCCGCGTCGCCGTGGTTCGGTAACGTATCGGGTTGTACCATCACCCGGAGCGCGGTGCCCACCACACGCTTGAACTCCTTCAGGCTGTCCGCGTCCTTCGGCAGTAGCTTCGCGATCTGCTCGTCGCTGGCCTTCGCCAGCGCGGCGCGGAGCGCCTTCGCGTTCACCTCGTCCTTCGGCCGCGGGTGCTTCTCGTCGAACACGCTGAGTCCCGCGGGCGGCACCACCGGTTTGAACGCCGGTTCGGTCACCTTCTCTTCCTTCGCCATCAGGTAACTGCGCATCCAGAAATACATGAACTCGCGGGCGTGGACGTTGTACTGGTGCCCGTACTTGAGCCACTCCTTCGCATCCACGCGGCTCTCGGCGCCGTATAGTTTGTAGAGCTGTTCCAGTTCGGGGTAGCCCTTCCGCACGAACTCCGCCGTCCAGTCCTTTGCGCACGAGAACGCCTGCGGCTTCGGCGCGAACAGGCCGGCGATCTCCACGTTGCCGGTGTTCACGCGGAGCAGCGAGCAGTTCTCGCACACGCACCCGCCCTGCATCCCGGTGCTCACCATCACCGCCGGGAACACGCACGCGAGCCGGTCGTCGATGGCCGCGAGCATGAAGGTTTGCGTGCCGCCGCCGCTCGCCCCGGTCATGCCGAGCTTCTTCGGGTCCACGTCCGGCAGCGCGGCGAGGAAGTCCAGCGCGCGGACGCTGTTCCACGTCTGGAGGCCCATCTGGCTCTGTAGCCGCAGTTCGGCGTCGGCGTCCTTGAACCCTTCGCGGTGCGGGATCGCGGTGCTGTCCGCGTAGCCGATCATGTCGTACTGGAAGACGACGAAGCCGAGCTTCGCGAGCGTGGCCGGGAGCGCCTGCATGAAGTACCGGCCGCGGTCGATGTCCGGTTCGCCGCCGGACTTCACGCTGGCCTCGCCGGCCTTCTCGCCGTCGTCGTGGAACCGCCCGCCGGCCCAGTGCCCGTGGGCGAACAGCACGCCGGCGCGCTTCACGGTTTCCTTTTCGTCGGTCACGGCCGGGCGGTACAGGTTCCCGCACACATAGTGGCCCGGCGTGCTGGCGAAGTACACCTTCTCGATGGTGTATTCGCCCTTGTCGATCTTGCCGTGAACGACCGCGTTCAGCGGCGTTTTCTCCGGCAGCGGCCACAGGCCCGTCGCGACGAGCATCTGCTCGCGGAGTTGCTTCCGCCGCGCCTCCCACGCCTCCTTCGACTTCGGCACGACGAGCGGGAAGTAGTCGTCGAGCGTCTTGGGCGCGCCGAGCCGCACGTCGGTCGGCTTCTTACCGTCGGTGAACACCTTCGTCGGATCGGCCTCATCGGCGAACGCGAAACTGAGCGGGGGGCGTAAGCCTCCGGTGGCGAGCGAAGCGGCGAGAACGTCACGGCGGGATAGCATGTGTTGCTCCTGAAGCGGTGCGCCGAAGGTACGCGACCGCGGGGGCCGCGTCAACGATGTGGTTGGCGAAGAACCCCCCCCCCAACCCCCTCCCTGTAGGGAG
>JAYUBA010000249.1:0-7759 GCA_043741075.1 Frigoriglobus sp. | reverse complement strand
GCAGGCGAGACGCCCGCACCACAAACAGAGGAGACGCTACTTCGCCGGGGGCAGTTCGCCGGTCGTCACGATGGCGGCGCGGTGGGCCGGCAGCGTGGGGTAGATGACGCGGTCGCCGGTCGCGTAGTTGGCCGCCGGGTTCTTCGCGCGGTAGATGCGGGTCGCGTTCGACCGCGCGATCTCGTCCGGCTTGTAGATCGCGTGCGACTCGCGGTGGTACTTCGCCAGCGCCGCCGCGAGGCGCGTTCGGGTCATCACGTCCGCGTCGGAGTGGTACGCGGGGCGGAGCTTCCCGATCACCTCGCGCATGGTCGCGAGCTTCGGCGCGGACAACTTCGGCAGCCCGCCCGCGAGGTTCGCGCACGCCTCCACCCGGCGCGCGATCGTGAGCTTCGAATCGGACGCGGCGGCGGCTTCGCCCAGCAGCCAGTCGGCGGTCACGTTCTCCGGCGGCGCGGCGGCCGACTCGGCGTTCGGGGCCGCGAGTTCGCCGTAGGCCAGCGCGAGCAGGTCGTGCGCGGTCACGTCCTCGGCGTCGAGTTCGAGCACGCGCTCCGCGGCCGTCACGGCCCGCACGAGGAACTCGCGCCGCGCGGCCGACGCGACCGGCTCGGACTGCCGCCGCTTGAACAGCAGGTTCGCGAGCCGGTTCCACACGACGTAATCCTTGGTGAAGTCGAACCCGCGCTCCTTCGGCTGTGAATTCGGGTCGAGCAACTTCTCCAACTCGGCGATGGCCGCGTCCAGGTGCTCCTTGCTGGTCGCGGTCTCGCTGTTGACGAGCGCGGTGAACCACGCCCGCGTCCACGCCGGCGCGGGCGGGTCGCACCTGCCGGACGCGTCCAGGTGGCGGGCGGCCTCGTCCAGCCGGCCCTCGTCGATGTACACCCGCGCGAGGTTCAGGTGCCCGTGCGGCACCGCGTCCTTCTCGCCGAGCGCGAGGAGCTTCTTGAACGCCTCCTCCGCCTGCTTGAATTGGCCCCGCTTGCCGCCGCCCTCGAGGAAGCAGCCGATGCCGTAGTCGTTCCACCGCTGCCACGCCGGCTTGATCGGCGAAACCTGCGCCGCCACAGGCGCGCTCGCGCCCGCCACCGGCAGCGTCACCTTGTCCTCGCACACGTCCACGATGGGCAGCTTCGGCGGCTCCTTCCCCCCGTGGACGAGCTTCATGTACTCGTAGTCGAACTTGCGGTAGCGCACCTTCGCCGTGAGTTCGACCGGGGCGGTGAGCGCCGCGGGCACGTCGATGCGGTAGTGCATCACGGCCGCCGCACCGGGGCCGATCTGCTTGTCGTACAGCGGGGTGAAGATGTCCTGCGGGTTGCGGCGGTTGATGCGGTTGCCGTCGCGGTCGAGCATGTGGACGTTGATGTAGTGCGCCCACGGATCGACCGCCCCGGTGTCGTCCGGGTTCGCGGTCGAGCCGTTGCGGGCGATCTCCACCCCGCCGGCCGTCGCGCGGAAGTCCACCCAGATTTCGTTGGAATCGACGGTCCCCTGCGACAAGGGGTGGCCCAAGCCGAGCGTGCGCACCACCACTTCGACGACATACGATTTGCCCGGTTGCAAGGTCGGCAGTTCGGGCCGCAGTTGCGCCAGCCCGCCCTCCCCGGGGCCGGCGGGCTTCACGCCGAACAGGTCGATGCGCACCTTCTTGTCGCTCCCGTCGGCCGCGGTGCCCTTCAGGTAGCCGGCGTGCATGTCGATCGTCTTCTGGAAGCCCTCCGCGTGCTGGCTGAACCGCGGGTCGTCCTTGAGCAGCGAGAACAGCCCGGTGTTCGCGCCGGGGAACCGGTGGTTGTGGACCTTCCGCTCGCCGCTCGCGTCGAAGTCCTTCGCCCCGAAGTCGCCGCTCGGCTTCAGCGGCATGTGGCACGAGGCGCAGTTCTCCTTCGCCCGCGGCGGGTAGTAGAAGGCCCGCGCGCTGCCCCCGGACACGCCGCTCAGGAGGAACGTGTCGTAGTGGTTCTGGCCGCGGAGGAACTCCTTGTAGTGATTCAACTCGACCGGCAGCGATACCTTGTGGCACGTCGCGCAGAACTCGGCGCTCTTGTGGAACGGCTTCAGGAACGTCTGCTTGTGGAAGTCCGGCTTGGCCTTCACCATCTGGTTGTTGACCCACTGGAGCGCGCGGTTGTCGCTCTGCGCGAACGGGTAGTGGGCCGGCTGCTCCAGCGTGTACGCGCCGTTGCCGAACGTGCCGTTCACGTGGGTCATCGCGTGGCACACGGTGCAGGTGATGCCGGCGTGCGCGGTCCGGTCGTTCACGTCGTCGAACTTCGGGTCGTCGAACGCGCCGCTCAGGAACGGCACCGGGTCGTGGCACCCGGCGCACCACCGGGACGACTTCACCGAGCCGTCCTTCTCTATCCCCTGCTTGCGCGTCTCGCGGACGCTGAACAGGTACGCCGGGTTGTTGAACGAGCTGAACTTGTGCGCCGAGTGGAAGTGGTCGTTCGCCACGTCGGGGTGGCACTTCGCGCAGTACGCGTCCATCATCATCACGTCGGCGGAGATGAACTTGCCGTCGGCGGTGCGGGTCATGGCCGGCTCGAAGTACTGCGCGCCCTCCTTCGGCCCCTCGCGGAACCACTTCTGCGGGTCCTGCGCGTGCATCCCCACCATGCCGAGCGTGAACAGGCCGACGCCCAGCCCCCAGCCCTTCGCCAGCCGCCACCGGATGCGCGGCCCGGCCCGGCGGTGCGCGACGTACGCCCACACCGCGAGCGCCGGCAGCACGAGGTGCAGCCAGTACACGACCGCGCGGCCGACGGACCCGGTCGGCAACTGCGGCAGCCCGTCGAGTTGCACGAGCGCGAACCCGGACAGGCAGACGAGGATGCCGGCGAAGAACAGGATGATGCCGAGGCGCACCGCGACGCGGTTGGGCCGCTTGCGGGCCGTGGCCCAGTGGACCGCCCCGAACGCGACGAACGGCACCGTGCCCAGCACGCCCAGGGCGACGTGCGCCAGGAACGCCCACAGCCCGAACGGCGTCGTGTAACTCCGCGGCGACTGCACGGAGTTCAACAGCGTGACGGCGGCGAGGTAGACGCCGGTCGCGCCGAGGAACGCGAACAGCCCGAACACCGCGAGCAGCAGGACGCGGAGCTTCGGCCCGATCGCGGGCGCGTACGGCACGAACGGCCGCGCCGGCCGCATCACGACGACCGGTTCGACACTCGGCGGGGGGGCGGGAGAGGGATCCATCGCGTGCGCCCGGCGGAAACGGGTGAGGAAACGATAAGGTAATGTTACTCGGCACGAACGCCGTCCGACAGCCGCGTTTCACCGCGACCCACTGGGGAGCGTTCCCACATGCTTCGCTACCTGGCCGCCGCCTGCCAGACCGACTTCCCCAACCCGACCGACCGCACGGCCATCCCGGATCGCGTCGGGCACATGCTCGGCATGATCGACCGCGCCGTGATCGGCTACCGGCCGTTCGGCGACGTGAAACTCGTCGTGTTCCCGGAGTTCGGGCACGCGGCCCCGATCTACGAGACGGTCGCGGAACTGGCCGACCGGCTCGCGGTGCCGATCCCGAACGAGCACACCGCGCGCTACCACCAGAAGGCCCGCGACCTCGGCGTCTACGTGCAGACCGGCAGCTTCCTGGAAGTGGATACGAAATATCCCGGCTGCGTGTTCAACACGACGTGCCTGATCGGCCCGGAGGGATTGCTGTACAAGTACCGGAAGGTTCACCCGTGGCTGCCGTGGGAGGTCCACGCCAGCCCGCACGACATCCCCGGCTACGCGGAGAACCCGTTCCCGGTCGCGGACACCGAGATCGGCGTGCTGGGGTGCGCGATCTGCTACGACTGGCTGTTCCCCGAAGCGATCCGCGAACTGGCGCTTCAGGGCGCGGAGGTGCTGATCCGCGTGTCGGCGTACATGGACCCGTGGGGCGCGACCCCGCCGATGGACTGGTGGACGGTGGTGAACCGCTGCCGCGCGCTGGAGAACACCGCGTTCGTGGTGGCGTCGAACCAGGGCGCGAGCGCGAAGCACTACCCGCCGTTCTCGTGGCCGGGCGGGAGCATGGTGGTCGATTACGACGGCCGCATTCTGGCGCAGGCCGACCCCGGCCCGGGCGAGAAGATCGTGGTCGCCCCGGTGGACATCGCCGCCGTGCGCGCCGAGCGCGACCGCCGCAGCGGGCACGCTCTGTTGGCGCACCGACGGACGGAAGTGTACCGGCACGCGACCGCACCGGCGTACCCGGCGGGGTGCGCCGCGAAGGGACCAATCACCACCGCCGGAAACGACGAGCGCACGAAGGAAGCGAAGAAGCGTCTTGACGAGCCGGAAGCGTAAGCGACGGACAACGCCCTCGCAGCGAGACTGCAACGCAGGTGATGCGCGGCGTGGGCGGACAAAGGTGTCCGTCGCACACGCTTCCGGCTCGTCAAATCACCGCACACTCACGGCGCGGCCGGCACCTTCTTCGCGGCCGGCCGGCCCTCGGACAGCTCCCAGTACGCGCCCGACTCCAGGTCGTCCCACGACTGGCTCTCGCCCCACGACCACCTCACCGTCACCCGCTTCACCTTCCCCACGGTGCCGAGGCCGAACAGGATGCGCGGGTCGCTCGCGGAGAGGTAACTGCCGCCGCCCTTCGCGAACCGCGTCAGCGTCCGCGATTCCCCTTCGAGGGTGATCGTCGAACCGACGATGTCGCGGTGCCCCTTGCCGACGAGCTTGATGCCGAGCCACGGGTGGCCGCCGACGCTCTCGTTGCGGAGGACCGCGACCGGCCCGTTGGTGTGCGTGATGACGAGGTCCGGGCGGCCGTCGTTGTCGAGGTCGCCGACCGCCAGCCCGCGGGCGACGGCGGGCGCGTTGAAGTACGAGCCGCCGCGGGCGCTCACGTCCTTGAATACCCGCCGCCCCTGGTCGTCGGTGTTGTGGAACAGCACCGGCAGTTGCTGCAACGTGCTCCCGTTGGGGTGACGGAGGACGTGCCCGTTCACCACCACGAGGTCTTCCCACCCGTCGCCGTCGGCGTCCACGAACGCGGTGCCGAACCCGACCCGGTGCAGCCCGATCGCGCCGACGCCGGCCGCCCGCGACCGGTGGTCGAACAGCTCGTTGCCGAGGTTCTGATAGAGCGCGTGCAGTTCGCCCTGGAAGTTCGTCACCCAGATGGACGGGCGGGCGGTGCCGTCGAAGTCGCCCACATCGGCGCCCATGCTGCCGTTGTACCGCCCGGAATCATCCACCGCGGCCCCCGCGGTCAGTCCCTTCTCCTCCAGTTTGCCGCCGCGGTTGAAGAAGAGGAAGTTGTTGCTCGCGTCGTTGCTGACGTAAATGTCGGGACGGCCGTCGCCGTTGAGGTCCGCCAGAACCACTCCCAGCCCGCACCCGTCGGGCTTAAATTGGTGTTCCGCCGACACGTCGCGGAAGCCCTTCCCGTTCTCGTTCTTGAACAGCGCGTGAACCAGCGGCTTGAACTTCTGCGGCGAACACACGTCGCGGGCGACGCCCGCCGCCTGTCCCTTGCAAACCGGGTGGTTGGCGAACGACCAATCGACGTAGTGGCACACGTACAGGTCGGGGAAGCCGTCGCCGTCGAGGTCCGCCCACCCGGCGCTGGTACTCCACGAGATGTCCGTGAGGCCGAGTTTCGCGCCGACCGCGACGAACCGCCGACCGCCCTTGCCGTCCGGCTCGTTGTGGAACAGTTCCACCCGCCCGTACCCGGTGACGACGAAGTCCGGGAACCCGTCCCGGTCGTAGTCGGCGACGGCGACGCCGTGCGTGTACCACCACGGGATGTCCAGCCCGACCGCCGCGGTCACGTCCTCGAACTTTAGCCCGCCGAGGTTGCGGTACAACTTGCACGGGTGGCCCTTTAACTCGGTCCCGTTCGGCCCGTCGAAGTACCCGCCGCCGACCACGAAGATGTCGAGCCGGCCGTCGCCGTCGTAGTCGAGCAGGGCCACGCCCGCGCCGAGCGATTCGAGGATGGCGAACTGGTCCGCCTCCTCGCCGTTGCGGCAGGTGGCGCGGACGCCCGTCTGCTCGGTCACGTCGCGGAACCACGCCGGGCCGGTGTACGGCGGGTCGGTCGGCGCGCCCTCCGGCGGCGGTTCGGTCGGCATTTTATCGGGGGCGCGGCGCGAACAAGCTCCCGCCGCGACGAGTGCGGTTAGCGCGACCGCGCCGGCGAGCCGGGCGAGCGGTGCGAGCCGGCGGGGGGAGCGGGGCGGCGCGTTCATACGGGTGGCCGTTGGGAAGGGGCGGAGAGGTGCGCGGACGACGCCCATCACGGCCGCGGTGTAGTCGGGCCGCGCGGCTTCTTCCGCTCGGCCTCGATCTCGTCGAACCGCTTGCGATACTTCGCCGCCTCGTCGGGCCGGCCCGCGAGTTGAGAGAGCCGGCCCATAGCGATGTTCGTATCGGGCAGGTTCGGGGCCAGTTCGAGCGCCCGGCGGAGCCGCGGCTCGGCCGCCGCCACTTTTCCCTCGTCCAGGTCGAGCAGACCGAGTTCGAGCAGCGCGGCGAGTTCGTCGGGGTGGTGCCCGAGCGTTTCTTCGAGCAACCGGCGGGCCTCGACCGCGTGGCCCAGCGTCCGGTGCGCGGTGGCGAGGTAGTGGCGCAGCAACCGGTCGTCCGGTTTCCGCTTCAACAGCGCCTCGAAGTGCGCGACCGACTCGCCGGGCGCCTCTTGGCCCAGCGCGATGGCCAGGTAAAAGCGGGCGTCGAAGGGGTCGGGGTCGAGCGCGAGAGCCCGCCGCAACTGCGCCACGCTCGTGGCGTGATCGAGGCCGTACATGTGGGCGCGCCCCTGCCAGATCAGCCCCTGAATCTGATCGGCCCGGCCCGGCCGCGACGCCGCCCACGCGTCCGCGGCGCCGTACAGGCGCGCCAGCACCGCCGGGTCGCCGGTCTCGACGTCGAACCGCTTGTCGGGGGCGGGCGAGAGGGCCCGGAGCGCCCCTTCCAGGTACGCCTCCATCACCAGCGGGGCGTCGGGCGAACCGGACCGCTCGGTGTACGCGTTCAGGAGCCGGTCGGCGTCGCCCATGTGTCCCTGCTGGACGTTCAGCAGACGGACTTCCAGGGCGTAGGCGTCGTTCGGGCGGTTCTGCGCCGTGTACGCGGTGAGGTGTTCGGACGCGCGAACGAAGTGGCCGCCCCGGCGCGCCGCCCGCGCCGCCAACAGCCGCGCCTCGGCGTCGCCCGGGTTCTCCTTCAGGTGCTTCTCCAGCAACTCGCTCGCGCCGGCGAAGTCCCGGCGGTCGAGCGCCGCGTGGACCTCGCGGAGCGGGTCCGGTCCCCACACGGCCCACGCGCCCCACCCCGCCGCGCCGAGGAGCGGAACGAGAACGACCAGTGCGATCCACAGTCGCCGCGGTTTGGCCCGGTCGGCGGCGACTGGGGGCGGGGGACTGCTCCGGGCGTTCGGATTCTTGAGGCGCATGGGAGAGGTCCGGGAGCGGAACCGGTGCTCGTAATCGTGTAGCATAAAAGCAACCGTCCCTCCGAACAAGGTCGGGTGTTCGCGCGCTCCCTCTGCGGCCGGGAATCGCGGCTTTGACCACGACCCCGACCGCGCCAACGTGCTCCTGTTGGAACACTTCGACAAAATCGGTCTGAGCGCGCCCCTTCCCGCGGGCAATACACGGTGACGGACACGAGAACAGTGGTCAGCGGTCAGTGGTCAGCGGTCAGTGGTCAGTGGAAGACAACGCGTTTCGAGCCTTCGTCTTCCACCGCCCACTGACCACTGACCACTGACCACTGACCACTG
>JAYUBA010000248.1:0-7783 GCA_043741075.1 Frigoriglobus sp. | reverse complement strand
GCCCCAACCGGAACCGGCCGGGGATTCCTACGGGGCGGCCAAGGATCGCGCCCGGGCCCGCAACGCCGCCCTGTCGGTCGCGGGCCGCGACATCGGCGAACTCCCCGCCGTCGGGAACCCCGAGCGACGGGCCAAGGCCGAGTTGGACTTCCGGGCCTTCTGCGACGGTTACTTCCCTCAGACCTTTTGCTTGCCCTGGTCTGACGACCACCTCCGCGTCTTGGACCGCATCGAGCAGGCCGTGCTCCGCGGCGGCCTCTACGCCCTGGCCATGCCCCGCGGATCGGGCAAGAGTTCGATCGCCGAGTGCGCCTGCCTCTGGGCCGTCCTCTTCGGCCACCGCGAATTCGTCTGCCTCATCGGCTCCGACGAGGGGCACGCCGCCGACATGCTCGACGCGTTCAAGACTGAACTCGAGGGCAACGACCGGCTCTTCGAAGACTTCCCCGAAGTTTGCCATCCCATCCGCGCCCTCGACGGCATCGCCAACCGCTGCGGCGGTCAGCTCTGCAATGGCGAACGGACCCACATCGGCTGGACGGCCAAGGAGATCGTCTTGCCCACGATGGCGGGCAGTCGGGCCTCGGGGGCCATCGTCAAGGTCGCCGGGCTGACCGGCCGCATCCGCGGCATGAAGTCCAAGCGGCCCGACGACCGCACCGTCCGTCCCACGCTGGTCGTCCTCGACGACCCCCAGACCGACGAGTCGACGCGGTCGGCGTCGCAATGCGCCGCGCGGGAATCGATCCTTGCCGGGGCGGTCTTGGGTCTCGCCGGACCGGGGTCCAAAATCTCGGGGATCATGCCCTGCACGGTGATCCGGCCGAACGACATGGCCGACTCGATCCTCGACCGCGACAAACACCCGGAGTGGAACGGCGAGCGGACCAAAATGGTCTACCGCTTCCCCACCGACGAAAAGCTCTGGAAGCGCTACGCTGAAATCCGGGCCGACAGCTTCCGGGCCGGTCGCGAAGGGGCCGAAGCCACGGAGTTCTACCGCGAGAACCGCGAAGCCATGGACGCCGGGGCCACTGTGGCGTGGCCGGCGCGCTTCGACGCCGACGAACTCTCGGCCGTTCAGAACGCCATGAACCTCCGGCTCCGCGACGAAGACGCCTTCTTCGCCGAGTACCAGAACGAACCCCGGCCCGCGCGGGACCCGACCGCCGGCGAACTCACCCCCGACCGCGTCGCCGCCAAGATCAACCGCCGCGAACGGGGCCGGGTGCCGCTGGCCTGCACCCGGCTCACGGCCTTCGTCGATATCCACGCGACCTTGCTCTATTGGATCGTCTGCGCCTGGGAGGACGACTTCACCGGCTGCGTCCTCGACTACGGAACCTGGCCCGACCAGCACCGCCCCTATTTCGCCCTCCGCGAGGCCGATCCGAGCCTCGCGCTGGCCACCGGGGCCGCGGGTCTGGAGGGGACGATCTACCAGGGGCTCCTCCGGCTCACGGACGACATCCTCGGGCGCGAGTGGCTCCGCGACGATGGCGCTCACCTGAAAGTCGAGCGCTGCCCGATCGACGCCAACTGGGGGAGTTCGACCGACGTCGTCTACCAGTTCTGCCGCGAGTCGGAGTTCGCCGGGGTGCTGATGCCGAGCCACGGCCGCTTCGTCGGCGCTTCGGGCCGGCCCTTCGCCGAATACACCGACCGGCCCGGCGACCGCGCCGGCACCCACTGGCGGATCCCCGGCGTCCAGGGCAAGCGCGAAGTGCGGCACCTGCTCTACGACGCCAACTTCTGGAAGTCGTTCGTCGCGGCGCGGCTGAACGTGCTGCTCGGGGACCGGGGGTGCCTGTCGCTCTTCGGCGACCGGCCCGGGGATCACCGGCTCTTGGCCGAGCACCTGTGCGCCGAGTACCGGGTGCGGACCGAGGGTCGCGGTCGGGTGGTCGACGAGTGGAAGGTGCGACCCGGCGGCGGGGACAACCACTGGCTCGACTGCCTCGCCGGATCCGCCGCCGCGGCGGCCGTGCAGGGCTGCGCTTTGCGGGAGCACGCGCCGGCCAAGCCGAAGGGACCGAAGAGGAAAATCGATATCGAACAACTGTACCGCGAGGCCCGGGCCCGCGAGGGGCCCGAGATACGGGAGTGGCGAAGATTGAACGGGTAATCCGGACTGTCTGAAGGAATCACAAGTGGGCTGCCTGAGTCTGTTCGGTGGGGTCGACCACCGGCTCTTGGTCGAGCACCTCTGCACCGAGTACCGGGTGCGGACCGAGGGGCGGGGCCGGACCGTCGACGAGTGGCGGCCGAAGCCGAGCGGCGGGGACAACCACTAGCTTGACTGCCTCGTGGGAGCGGCGGTGGCTGCGAGCGTGCAAGGATGCTGCTTGCCGGAGATGGCCGCGAAGCCGCCGGCGGCGGCGGTGGCGGCGGCCAAGCGGTTGAGCGACATCCAACGGGAGAAAATGCGGGCGCGCGGGCTTCGATTGATGCGGAACGAAGGGGATTGGTGAGTTGCGGGATTGCAAACAGAAACAGCCGAGGCTGAACGCCACTCGGGCAACCCGGCTGTCGGCGCTCGAACGAACGCGAGACGGTCGCCCCGTTGAACCCGGCCTGCGGAGGCGTGAAGTCGGTCGCGTAGTCCTTAACCATGCCGACCAAGTCGGCGTTGTGCACCCGCGTGTAAGCCGTCCCGTGGATCGACCGGATGCCGGTCCCCCGGTGGAAGAGTTGCAGCGGCTTGTTCCCGCCCGGCAGCGTCTCGCGGAAGGCCCGCATCGCCGTGTCCGGCGACAGCCGGTTGACCGTCTCCTTTTAGCACGGATCCGATGGGAGTATCAACCCGCCCTTATCAGGTGATGACACGCGTGATTCATCGAGTTGAGGAAATGAGGCTTCAACGCCGAAGGCGAGGAGCTGAAGATCACTACTTACGACAACGGGCCACTCGCCTTTAGCCAATCGATCAGCTCATAGACTTTCCGCACATAGAAGGGGAATGCGGTGATTTTGGCGTAAGCCTCTTCGCGTGAGAGCATCTTTCCCGACGGGTGTCCTGCTTCGTTCCGATTCGCGCGGAACATGTGGAAGATCGTCGTCAACGCGGTTCGCCATTGACAACGGGCCATCCGTCCGTTGGCCATCGGCCGCGGCAACTGGCTGCATGTCGGAGGTGATGGCGGGTTGAAGACCACCACCGTGCTGCTGAGCGTTTGCGCCAGCGCCATGAGACACCCACTCAACCCGTGGGCATACCTCCGCGACGTGCTGGATTATCTCGCCGTCCGTTCCACAGGTGCCGACCTGTCCGACCTTCTGCCGAATGCGCAGTCGGAGATACACAGGGTGATTCGGCAGCTGGCGGGCTGAGTAACCGCCGGTCATTAGACGGCGTTCTGGGGCGGTGGGAGTTCCCGGCCGTACTTCGCCCACTTGATGTACCAGCGAACGGCTTCTATAAATTTGTGATCGGTTCCCGCGTAACGATCAGACGTTTTGTCGGAACGGTGAGGTGATCAAACCGTTCCGACCTCAAGTTGGGCTTCCAATTCCGCGATCCGGGCCTGCAACTGTTCAATCAACAGAGTGATTTGGCGTTGCGGGAACCGCTTGTGAATGTGCTGTGGGCAGTTCACGTCCCACGCCTCCACCTTGAACAGGACGGCCCGCTCGATCTTGCCGGGGTAGCTCGGGTCGGCCAGTCGCGCGGCGAGGGCGGCGTCCTCTACCACCCGCGCGGTCCCCCAGACCTTCACCCGCCGCGCGTTTTGGTAGTCCATCAGGAACAAGAACGCCTTCGAGTTCTCGGTCAGGTTCCCGACGCTGATGTACTGGCGGTTGCCGCCTAAGTCGGCGAACGCTAGCGTGCGGTCGTCGAGGACTTTCAGGAAGCCTGGCGGGCCGCCGCGGTACTGAATGTACGGCTGCCCCTCCGCGTTCGCGGTGCCCAGGTAGAACATGTCGAGGTCGGCGAGGAACTCCGTCAGGTCCGAAGTGACGGCCGTTTTCCAACCGCCGGACTGTTCCATCCGGGCGTACTTTTTCCGCGATCACTTTTGGTGTTGGATCGCCTTCACGGCGAGGGTGAAAGCGATGTCGCTTGGGAAGTTGCGCATCGGTTGGCCTCGGTCGTGTGTGTCGAGAATGAAGCGTGGGCGCATGATCGTCGCCCATGATGCCGGCAGCGTTTGCTCGGTTATTTGACATGCTTCGCGAGGAATGCCCGCATGAGCTTGGCGATCTCATCGCCGTTCGTTTCCAGGCCGGCCAGAAGGAGTGCAGTACGAAAGATGAGTTGTTCTCCGAATGGGAGCTTTAGATCGCGTACTGGGTTTACTTCACGTCGGGGATGCCGGGGTGGTTCGACGGTCGCGACCCAGGCGCGGGCCAGAAGAACGTCCGCTCGGTCTCGCTAATCGCCACGTCGTTGATGCTCGCTTCGCGGCGACGCATCAGGCCCCGGTCGTCGAACTCCCAAAGCTCATTGCCGTAGCTGCGGAACCACTTCCCGGTCGCGTCGTGCCACTCGTATTGGAACCGCACCGCGATGCGTACCTCGTTGAACGCCCAAAGTGCCTTCACCAGTCTGTAGTCGAGTTCGCGATCCCACTTGCCGGCAAGGAACTCGCGAATCTGGTCGCGGCCTACGAGGAAGACACTTCGGTTCCGCCACACCGAGTCCTCGGAATAGGCGAGTGCCACCCGATTCGGATCGCGGGAGTTCCAGGCGTCCTCGGCGAGCCTTACCTTTTGAGTGGCGGATTCCAAGGTGAAAGGCGGGGCAATGATCAGCGGTGTCATGTGAGCATCGGTTCGGGGGTCAACAATCGGGCTGAGTAGTGTGGGAACTGATCGCTCTGGGTCTGCTGCGACCAATGCCGTCAGTGCACTTTGACTTCGAAGCGGCGATTACCGCGTCGGGTCGCAGCCGGGGATGGTGACGCAGGCGTCGTGGTGATCGACGAGCGGTTCCGCCTTGGGGAAGTCGATGTCGGTGTCGGCGACGTGGTTGAAGTAGTTGGTGAAGACGTTTAGCGCGACGTGGGCGACGACCTCGGCGATGGCCCCGTCGTCGTAACCGGCGGCGCGGATCGTTTGGAGGTCGGCCCCCGACACCCGACCCTTGGTGTCCACGACCGTGCGGGCGAACCGGATGAGGGCGTCGGTCTTCGGATCCACCGCGGTGCCATAGCGGCTGTCGCGGATCTGGTCGGCGGTCAGCCCGGTCATCTTGCCGATGGCGGTGTGGGCGGCCAAGCAGTAGTCGCACCCGTTCGCCTGAGCGACGGCGAGGGCGATCTGTTCGCGGGACTTGGCCGGCAAGGCACCCTGAGCGAGCGCGCCGCTCAGTTGGAGGTAGCCGTTGAGAGCCGCCGGGGCATTGGCCATCGCCCGGGTCATGTTCGGGACAAGCCCGAGTTTGCCTTTCACGGCGTCGAGCAGCTCCTTGGCCTTGCCGGTGGCGGACTCGGGAGCGATCTGGTTCAGGCGGGACATGGTCGTGATCCTTTCGAGGTCGGATGGCGTATCGCAGAGGAGTTCTTGGCGATTGGCAACATATCAATTCATCTTCCGTGCCAAAGTGATATGTGATTCACAAAGTCATATTGGCTATGATCTTACGAATGAAAATCGAAATCGGCGATGCTAACGACATATCGTGAATTGACGATTTTTCGTATACTGATAACGGATTGTCGTGAGGAGCCAGCATGGATTTTCTGCCGACTACTTCTCTCTTCACTGATCCGAAGCGGTTGCTTCTGGACATGGCGAAAGAGCACCACCTGCCGGAACTGTTGCGGATCCTGGTCACGCGGCTTACGGACTCACCGCGGGTGGCGATGGCGAGGATTTGGCTCGTGCGGCCGGGCGACATTTGCCAAAAATGTACCATGAAAGCGGAGTGCCCGAATCACGAACGATGTTTGCATTTGGTCGCCAGCGCGGGTTGCTCCCGAGCGGACCCCACCGTGGAGTGGACCCGATTGGACGGGACGTTCCGTCGATTCCCGCTGGGCCTGCGCAAAGTGGGACGGATCTGGGCAAGTGGAGAACCAATCGAGGTGCCCGATCTGACGACAGTTTCACCGGACTGGGTAGCACGGCCCGACTGGCTACGGACCGAAGGGATCGCCGGGTTCGGCGGACAACCGCTGGCTCATCGGGGCGAAATCCTCGGCGTATTGGCCGTCTTCGCGCGCGGGACCATCGGCAACGAGTGTATGGACTGGCTGCGAACGATCGCCGACCACACCGCTGCCGCCATCGCGACTGCGCGTGCGTTCGAAGAGATCGAAGCGTTGAAGAAGCGTTTGGAGTTGGAGAACGAGTATCTCCGCGAGGAAGTCACTCGAGACGGAGCGTTCGGCGAACAGGTTGGCGACAGTCCTGCGTTGAGAGTGGTCTCCCGACAGATCGATTTGGTGGCCCCGACCGATTCGGCCGTGCTCATTCTAGGTGAGAGCGGAACCGGGAAAGAACTGGTCGCCCGAGAACTCCATCGACGCAGCAAGCGGTCCGGCAAGCCGCTCATCAAGGTGAACTGTGCGGCCGTGCCACGTGAGTTGTACGAGAGCGAGTTTTTCGGCCACACGAAGGGGTCGTTCACCGGTGCCGTGCGAGACCGCGTAGGGCGGTTCGAACTGGCCGACGGCGGCACCCTGTTTCTCGACGAGGTGGGGGAGATCCCACTCGACCTCCAGGCGAAGCTCTTGAGGGTCCTGCAAGAGGGAGAACTGGAACGCATCGGCGAGGAGAGGACTCGCAAAGTGGATGTGCGGATCGTCGCGGCGACCAACGGCGACTTGAAGACGGAGGCCGAGGCGGGGCGGTTCCGGCAAGACCTCTACTACCGGCTGAGCGTGTTCCCGGTCGAACTGCCGCCGCTGCGAAAGCGGCCTGAGGATATTCCCCTGTTGGCCGAACACTTCTTGAACTTGTTGTCGCGGAAACTTGGCCGGCCGAGACCACGGCTGACGCTGGCGAATGTCCAGACACTTCAGAATTACTCCTGGCCAGGAAACGTGCGAGAACTCCAACACGTGATCGAACGGGCGGTCATCACCGCCGAGACAGGACGCCTGACCATCGAATTGCCAACCGCATCGACTACGCCCATCCGAGTCACGCCAACGCCGGCACCCGCGACGAGCCGGATATTGACCGACTTTGAGTTGCGGCAGTTGGAGGCGGACAACATTCGGGCGGCGGTAAAGCAGGCGAAGGGCAAAGTGTCTGGCGCGGGCGGGGCGGCGGAATTGCTAAGAATGAAAGCCACCACGCTGGCCTCGCGGATCAAGTCCCTCCGCATCACAGAGTGATCTGCCATGTGAAAACTGGCGGAAAATGGTTCAAGATGTTGGTTCGGTTCAACTACAGCCATTCGGGCACTCGGAATGGAATCGGCTCGACGGAATGGCCAAGAGGTACGGATTGCGTTTCTCCGGTGGAGAGTCCCTAGGCGATCCCATCTCCACCACGTGGGGATCAGCACCGTCGCCGAAAGCCTACGATGTAGGTTCACGTCTCAACTTTCAATTCCCCGAAGCGGCAAAGCGAGTCGCAGTGAATTTGGTAGTCTGTTTATAGCTGAATTTTCTTTCAAATTCTCCTTGTTTGCTTCGCAGTCGACCGTCGGTGTATAGTTATGGCGGCGTTCGCAAAACCATGGATTTCCTGAAGTGGAATTGACTGATCCGCGATGGAGCAGATTCGTTACCGCGCAATAGGTGGTTTTCTTGCGGAGCCGATGTGCCCAGTTACGCGAATCGCACTCAGTATCACACTACGGTCCGACACCCCGTGGGCGATACAAGGCCAG
>JAYUBA010000247.1:0-7789 GCA_043741075.1 Frigoriglobus sp. | reverse complement strand
AAAAAACAATAAAATAAAACTTAGAGAAGTTGCCAAGTACATATAGTTAAAGATATGGGGAGAGCATGTTAAATGAAATGTCTTTAAGGATGTCCATCGGAAATTATCCACCATTTCATGATAATTACTCTTAATGTCTCGGAATAATCACGAACTATACTTTGAACTATCAATAATAAAAATGATATTTTCTCTCCCATCCTCCATGTATGCACTTAATAAGAAACAATAAATGTACAATGAACGAAAAACCATTATCATCGCATCATGGGGGGGAATCATGTCTAACATCAATATTGTTTATCTCATATTTATTGTGGTGAACTAAACATGAAAATAGAATATATATAAATGTTGGATACTTCACAAATAATAATAATAATTGACCATCCGCCACTCATCGATTCATATAAATTGTTGTTTCGAGCGCATGTTCGTGTACATACAGTGTCTTTATTTTTTTCTTCTTCTAGTTTTGGTATCTGCATCTACACCACCCCCTCTCACCCGCCACCACCTCCGTGTTAAACCCAATACTGTTTTCGATTTTGTTGCCAAATTTATGTAGTACATATACTTGAGGGGGTGGGTTTGGGGTGGTGTTGAGGTTTTTGCAATGCAGTCAAGTAATTCGTGTACATATGAGATCGCATGAAAATTTTTCTTTTGTAAGCTGACGGACGACATCGCGGACCAGACCGTCATCCCCTACGAAGCGATCCCGCACTTCCCGCGCTCGACCGCGCCGTCCCACAAGGGACAACTCGTGTGCGGCACGCTCGGCGGGAAGCCGGTCGTGGTGATGGAGGGCCGGTTCCACTTCTACGAAGGCTACACGCTCCAGCAGGTGACGTTCCCGGTGCGCGTGATGCGCGCGCTCGGGGCCGGCGCGCTCGTCGTGAGCAACGCGTGCGGCGGCATGAACCCGCAGTGGAACAAGGGCGACCTCATGCTCATCGAGGACCACATCAACCTGCTCGGCGACAACCCGCTGATCGGGCCGAACGACGACCGGCTCGGCGACCGGTTCCCGGACATGTGCAACTGCTACGACCGCGAACTGCTGAAACTCGGGCGCAAGATCGCGATGGAAGAGCGGATCGTCTGCCACCAGGGCGTGTTCGTGGCCGTGAGCGGGCCGAACCTCGAAACGCGGGCCGAGTACCGGTTCCTGCGGGCGATCGGCGCGGACGTGGTCGGCATGTCCACCGTGCCCGAAGTGATCGTCGCGGTCCACGCGAAGATGCGGGTGCTGGGCATTTCGGTCATCACCGACCAGTGCCTGCCGGACGCGCTGGAGCCGGCGAACATCCCGGACATCATCGCGACCGCGACCGAGGCGGAGAAGAAACTGCGGGTGCTGGTGCGTCGCGTGGCGTCTCAACTTTGAGAAGCGGCGGTAGGGGTTGAGGGCGGGTGAAGAACGACGTATGCTTCTGCGCGCCCGCCCACCACTCACGGCCACCACCGTGCCGCTGAAATTCGCCGCCCCCGCCGCGCAAACTACGCCCCATTCGGCCGGCGCGGCGGCGCGCCCCGCGGCCGGTTCGGTCGTGAACCTCGCGCGGTACCTCGGCGGTGTCGTCGCGGTCGCCGCGGCGTACTACCTGGTCGCACGTCTCGGCGCGGGGTTCGCGCTGGCCGAGCAGAACGTCGCCCTGATCCGCCCGCCGGTGGGGGTCGTCGTCGCCCTGCTCTTCCGCGCCGGGTTGCGCTTCTGGCCGGGGGTGTTCGCCGGGGCCGTCGGGGCCGCGTTGCACTACAGCCCGGCGTGGGCGGCGGTCGGGGTCGGGGGCGGGACCGCGGGCGGGGCGGTGGCCGCGGTCGCCCTCCTCCAGCGGTTCCGGTTCGACCGCGCGTTCACCGGCCGGCGCGACCTGTTCGCGTTCCTGTTCGCCGGCCTGGTCGGCTGCGCCGCCACGGCCACGGCCTGCGTGGTGTGGATCGTCGCAGCGGGCCTGATCGAACCCGACCAGCTCGCGGCCGGCTGGCTGATGTTGCTGATCGGCGGGGCGGCGAGCGTGCTGGTGGCCGCCCCGCCGATCCTGGTGGCCGGTCCGCCGGCCCTCACGCGCAGGTGCGCGCGGCACGCGCTCGCCCTGGGCGCGTCGGCCGCGCTGGCCGCGCTGGTGTTCACCGACGCGGTGCCCCCGGGGTACCGCCCGGCCCTCATCTTCCTGCCGTTCATGGTGCTGATCTGGGTGGGTACGACCGCCGGGCTTGCGGTCGGGTCGCTCCACGTGCTCGCGCTGTCCCTCGTCGCACTGCTGGGCACCGCGAACGGCCAGGGGCTGTTCGGTCGGATGCCGCCCGTCATGAAGCTGGGGATGCTGGGGGCGACGACCACCACCGCCGCCCTGATCGTGCTCTCGCTGACCGCCGCGATGGCGCAGCGGGAGCGGGCCGAGGCGGCGCTGGCGGCGGCGGCGGCCGACTATCAGTCGCTCGTGGATAGCACCCCCGCCGCCATCGTCCGGTACACCGCGGACGGGACGCTCACGTTCGTCAACGAGACCCTGTGTCGGCTGCTCGGCCGGCCGCGAGGGGCGCTCGTCGGTCGGTCGCTCCTGGGGTTCATCCCCGACATGCCGCGGGCGGAAGGGGTGGCCGACCTGCCGGTGGGGCGGGAGCCGTCCGGTCCGACCGCGGGCGCGTCGGGCCTGATCCGCAAGCCGGACGGCTCGTGCCGCTGGTACCGGTGGACCGCGCGGCTCGTCACCACCGCCGACGGGCGGGCCGAGTTCCAGGCCGTCGGCATCGACCTGACCGAGCGCCGGCAGGCCGAAGCGGAGCGGGCCGCCATCGAGCGGAAGATGCAGGACGTGCAGCGGCTGGAGGCGCTGGGCGTCCTGGCGGGCGGCGTCGCCCACGACTTCAACAACCTGCTCGCCGGCGTCCTCGGTCACGCCGAACTGGCCGTTACGGCGCTGCCCGCCGGGCACCCGGCGCGGGACCACCTCGCCACCGTCATCAGCGGCGTCGCCCAGGCCGGCGGGCTGACCCGGCAACTGCTCGCGTACTCCGGCAAGGGCCGGTTCCTGCTCCGCGCCATCGACCTCAACGGCCTCATCACCCAGACCACCGAACTGCTCCGGCTGACGCTGCCGAAGAAGGTGCAACTGAACCTGGACCTGGCGGGCGCACTGCCCGCGATCACCGGCGACGACGGCCAGATGCGGCAGGTGCTGATGAACCTCATCATCAACGCCGGCGAGGCCATCGGCGACCGGGCCGGCACCGTGACGGTCACCACCACGGGGCACGCGTTGGAAATGGACGCGGTGAGCGGGGGCGTGTACAGCCCGGCCGCGCCGGGGCGGTTCGTCGAAGTCGTCGTCGCCGACACCGGGTGCGGGATGGACGACGCGACGCGGGCCAAGCTGTTCGACCCGTTCTTCACCACCAAGTTCGCCGGCCGCGGGCTGGGCCTGTCGGCGGTGCTGGGCATCATCCGCGGCCACGGGGGCGGGGTCCGCGTGGACAGCCGGCCGGGCGTCGGCACGCGGTTCACCGTTCTGCTCCCGGCCGCGGCGGACGCGCCGGTCTCGGCCGCCGCGCCCGCCCCCGCGCTGGTCGCGGCGCTCATCGCGAACACCCCGCACGTGCCGCGACCGGCGGCGCGCCACGGCGGCATCGTCCCGCCGCCCGCGCCGCGAACGAACCCGGCCCCGCAGGGGGCGTCCCGCGGCGTCGCGCTCGTGGCCGACGACGAGCCGACCGTGCTGAAGGTGGGCGAGTTGTTGCTCCGGCAGATGGGGTTCGACGTGCTGACCGCGACCAACGGGCAGGAGTTGGTGGACCTGTTCGAAGCGAACGCCGACCGCGTGCGGCTGGTGCTGCTCGACCTGATGATGCCGGTGATGGACGGGGCCGAGGCGCTGGCCGCGATCCGCGCCCGGTCGGCGGTCCCGGTGATCCTGTGCAGCGGGTACACAGCCGAGGCGGTGCCGGAGGAACTCTCCGCCCACCCCTCCACCGGGTTCCTGCAGAAGCCGTTCTCCCGCGCCGCCCTCCTGGATGCCCTCGCCGGCGTCGGCTCGTCAACCGCACCGCCCTCACTTCGGCGGGCCGCTGGGCGGCTTGATCGGCTCCGGGCGGATGTCCTTCTCGTCCAACTTCTCGCCGCCGTCGCGGGTGACGATGCCGAGGAGCGTCTTCGCGTCCAAGCCGTTGGCGAGGGTGTGGGCGCTGGCGTCGCCGTACACCACCGCGAACCGCCGGGCGAAGTTCGGGCCGTCGGCCGGGAGCTTGCCGGCGGCGGTCAGCGCCACGTCCGCCGGCTTCGTCCAGTACACCGCCTGACCGGCCTCTTCCACTTGCAGGAGCAGGAGCGTCTGCTTCACCCCGTCGCGCACGTCGCCTTCGCTCACGGTCTTCTTCGTGGGGTCGAAGATGGCACCCTTCCCGACCACCGCGAGCGTCACGGTCTTGCCGATGGACGACTGGCTGTAGGACATGACGCTGTAGGGCGCGCGGTACAGGTCCGGGAACTTGCCGATGAGCTTCTTGTTGTTCGGCCCGTCCCACGGCTCGTCGAGCTTGAACAGGTCGTACAGCTCCTTCGGGTTGTTGATCCGCTTCCCACCGTCGAACGGCTCGCTGGCGTTGATGTAGGTGCCCTCCATGTACGGCAGGATCGCGACGCGCCAGCTCAGCAGCGGCTTGCCGTCTTTGTCGAGGATGGCCGGCGGCGGGTAGTGCCCCTTGTCCTTGTGGTACTTCTCGATGGCCTTCGCGGTGCTCGCCAGGTTCCGCTCGCGACCGGTCCAGTTGTAGTCGCCCGGTTGAAAGCCGTTCCGCTCGCCGCGGTCGGCGTTGCTCACCGCCACACCGATGGCCCCGGCGACGACGGCGATGGAAACGGCCGTGCTCCCGCCCGGCAGCAGGCTGTCGAGTTCGAGCGCCGCGTGAACCGCGGTGCCCTTCACCGTCATGGGCATCGCGCCGAGGAGCGCGTCGAGTTGCTTCAGCCCGGCCGCGGCGAGGATCAGGCCGACGGCTTCGGGGAACTCCTGCACGCCGGCCGGCGGCTTGCCCGGCTCGCCCTTCGCTTTGAGTTCCACGAACGTCAGCGCGTTGCCGATCTGCCCGCGGCCGAACTGAACGGCCTCCTGCGCGGCCTTCAGCCCGTCCTTCGCCTCCGCCTCGGTGCCGAACGTGAGTGCCACCGCGACGTTCGTCTTCGGCTTCAGGTCGAGAGTTGCCACCAGCGACTTCGCCTTGGCGAGCGGTTGCAGTTCCGGCGGCAGTTCCTTGACCAGAGCCGGGGTGGCGAGCAGCGCCACGTTCACGCCGACGGTGACCGGGTGCTTGTCGCCTTCGCGGGCGAGCGTCGCGGCCAGCGGGGATTCGCCGCCCTTCGCCATCCGGTCGATCAACAGCGTGATCGAGTCCTCGGAGGCGAAGGCGTAGCTCCGCTCGTCGAGGATCAGCAGCCCGGACCAGTTCGCCTCGTCGAAGTAGTAGTCCTTGCCGCCGTGCTTGCGCGGCTTGCCGGTCTTCGCCATCGTCTTGAGCAGTTCGGCGCGGTCGAGCACCTTCGAGCTGGTGACCACCCACACCGGCGTCACGTCGGTGGGGCGCCCGGCCGGGAGGATGTCGCGGAACTTCGTGTCGAACAGCACGACGGTGAACGACTCGACATCGGACGGGGCCGGGTAGAAGCGGCTGTCGAACTCGGCGAGCAGCCCCGGCCCGGCCTGCCCGGCGAAGCCGCGGAGTTGCTTCGCGATGTCGGCGGTCCACACGTCGCCGACGCGGACGTGGATGAACCCGCGGGCGTCGGGCGTGAGCACCTTCGCGGCACCGGGGTCGGCGGCGCGGGCGGTGCCGCCGAGGGCCGCGAGCGCGACCGCCGCGGCGAGTGCGAACCGGATGCGGAACATGGTGTGTCTCCTGGGCGGGGACGTGACCGCGACATTATCGCGCCGCGGGCGGCTCCGCTCAACGCCCGTTGCGAGAATTTCGGGTGAGCGCCCGCGTCCCGCCGCGTCTATTCTCCGAAGAGATGCGCAGGAACCCCTCATAATCGTTCCGACCTCCCCCCTTGAGGGGGAGGTCGGAACGCGCTTCGCGTTCCGGGTGGGGGGAAGCGTTACTCCGCTCGTGTCGCTTCACCCCCCACCCGGCGGCGAAGCGCCGCCGACCTCCCACTCAAGGGGGGAGGTCAGAAAACCCGTTGAGGCCGACGATTTCCGTTCAGAACGATTCCGTGTGAGCCGGCGCGCACCTGATCTTGCACGCGCCCCCGGCGGTCGGCATACACACGCAGCCGTCATGCAGGGGGGAACGTTATGTGGAAGCCGTGGACGCGGCCCGCGCTCGGGGGAGCGCTGGCCGGGTTGGCTCTGTTCGTCGGGACCGGTTCGCGGGGTCACGCCCAGCTCCCGGAATACGCCCCGCCCGTCGGTCCCGTCGTGCCGCAACCGGGCCTTCCGGTGCCGCCCGCTTACCAACCCGCGCCCGCTTACCTCCCCGGCACGACGGTGACGGGGACCGCGCCCGAACCGCCCGCGGGCGCGCTCCGACCGGGCGCGTTCGCCACCGCCGACCCGATGGGCGCGCCCGCCGGCCCGCCGGGCGGGGCCGCCCCGGCGCCCGCCGCCGACGCGTCCAAGTGGAACCTGAACTGGAACAACGGCCTGTTCTTCAAGACCGCCGACGGCAAGTTCTCGTTCCACGCCGGGGCCACGGTCCACTACGACGCGGCCTTCTACAGCGCCAGCCCGATCCTGCAACTCACCACCGGCGGCGGCATCGGTAAGTTCAACGACGGCGTCAACCTCCGCCGCGGGCGCATCTTCTTCGAGGGCACGCTGTACGAGGCGGTGGACTACAAGTTCGAGTTGGAGTTCGCCAACGGCATCGGCTTCTCGCCGGCCGGGACCACGGGCACCGTGACCCCCGGTTCGGTCACCAACAGCCCCGGCCCGACCGACGCGTGGATCACCGTGAAGGACGTGCCGTTCTTCGGCAACGTGCGCATCGGTAACCAGAAGGAGTGGTTCAGCCTGGAGCACCTGAACAACTACCGCGCGCTCGAGTTCATGGAGCGCTCGTACCTGTTCGACTTCGCGCAGGCGACCGCGTTCAACAACGGGTTCAGCCCCGGCGTCAGCGTGTTCCGGACGTGGCTCAACGACCGGGTGTTCACCGCGGCCGGCGGGTACAAGAACGAGAGCGACCTGCTCGGGTTCGGGCTGAACGACGGCAACTACGCGGTCACCGGCCGCGTGGCCGCGCTGCCGATCTGGATGCCCGACGAGAAGATCTTCTGGCACGTGGGCGGGGCCATGAGCCACCGCGACCCGGTGAACGGGCAGGTGCAGATCCGCATCCGCGACAACGTCCGCAACGCCCCGTTCCCGCTGCTGAACCTGATCGCGAACACCGGCCTCATCCGCGCCAGTTCGCAGAACCTGTACAACCTGGAAACGGCCGCGGTGTGGGGTCCGCTGACGATCCAGGCGGAGTACACCGCGAACGTCCTGACCGGGGCGCGGGTGGGCACCGGCCCGCCGCAGGGGTCGCTGTTCTTCTCCGGGTACTACGCGGAGGCGATGCTGTTCCTGACCGGCGAGAGCCGCACATGGAACCAGAAGACCGCGGTGTTCAACCGGGTGCAACCGCTGCGCCCGCTGCGGCTGAAGCCGTCGGACTGCGACGGGTACGGGTTCGGCGCGTGGGAACTGGCCGCCCGGTACACGTACATCGACCTGTCGAACAAGGCCGTGCAGGCGGGCCGGCTGGACGCGGTCACGCTGGGGTTGAACTGGTACTTGAACGCCAA
>JAYUBA010000246.1:0-2341 GCA_043741075.1 Frigoriglobus sp. | reverse complement strand
AGCACAAGAAGGCAACCCTTCCAAGCTCCTGGCTTCGGCCCTCTGTCCCTGCTCTTCCGACTGTCCACTGCCCACTATCCACTGCCCACTCCCGGAGGGGCCATGAATCCGCTCCAGCGCGCCTCGACGATCCGCAAGGCGATCTACTTCGCCACGATCCTCGTGCTGTTCACGGCCAGCATGGTGTGGCGCGGGACGATCCCGGTGCCGCTGGGCACGTCCGCGGCCCGCGCCGCGCAGCCGTTCCGGTGGGCCGCCGAGCACACGATCCAGAGCCAGGCGCAGCGGCTGGAGGTGTGGGAGTCGGACCCGGCCGAGGGCGAGGCCGAGATCAGCGGCAGCGCGCTGCGGCTGGCCCTCACCGGCAGCCGCGGGATCGCGGTCACCATGCTGTGGCAGGCGGCCATCGAGAAGCAGAAGCGGAACGACTTCCACGAGTTCGAGGCGCTGGTCGGCGCGGTCACCAAGTTGCAGCCGAACTTCATCACCCCGTGGATCTTCCAGAGCTGGAACATCGCGTACAACGTGTCCGTCGAGATGCACGGCAGCGGCGACATGTACTTCTACATCGTCCGCGGCATCCAGTTGCTCGCCGAGGGCGAGCGGCGGAACAAGCGGTCCCCGGACATGCGGTTCCAGATCGGGTTCTACTACCAGAACAAGTTCGGCGTGTCCGACCAGGTGGACACGCTCCGGTGCCTGTTCGACCTGAGCTGCATCCCGCCGAGCCAGCGGAACCCGGCGAACCTGCGGGACCCGCGGACGGGCGAGGTGAACCTGGCCGAGTTCCGCACGTTCTGCGAGAAGAACCCGCACCTCGTGCGGCGCCTGCGCGGGGAGGACGGGTCCGCGCAGGACAAGCGGGACAAGGAGAAGCTCCGCAGCCCGACCCCGGACGACGTGATCCGGTTCCTCCAGACCAACCGCGACGTGCCGAGCCGGTACAAGGGCCCGACCGACGACCTGGCGGACGCGGACAAGCAGTTCCCGGTCCTGCCCCCGCAGTTCAACGAGGGCGAGGGGCACCCGACGGTCGCCACGCCCGACGACTACGCCCCCGTCGTCGGCTACTTCTCCGGGTTCAAGGCGGCCCGCGCGTGGTTCAGCTACTCGCTCCTGTTGCTCCCGCCGTCGTCGAAGGACGAGCAGGGCGAGCCGATCCCCGGACCGACCCCGCCGCCCGGCGTGGGCGGGCACGACCCGGCCAAGCACCGCGTCCCGCGGCTCCCGATGCTCATCATCTTCCGCCAGTACGCGCCGCGGGCGCAGAGCTATCAGGCGGAACTGGAGCAGAAGGAGGGGTGGTACGACGACGACGGGTGGCGCATCGACGGGTGGTTCCCCGGCGCGCCGGAGGGCGTGGTGGTCGGCGCCGGGCGGGCGTGGTCGCTGGTCGAGTGGCAGCGGGCGGCCGAGATGTGGCGCCAGCACGGCCGGGACTACGCCCTGACGCTGTCCCCGGAGCGGTACGCGTCGCTCCAGGCGCAGGCCGGCGACCCGACCACCCTGTCCCCCGAACCGACCCCGGAACAGCTCGACGACCCGGCGGTCCTCCGCCGGTACGTGGCGACCGGCGCGCTGCGGTACTACGCCACCAACCGGATGACGACGAACTTCCCGTTCTTCCTCGCCAGCGCCGAGGCCGAGGCCCGCGTCACCGGCGGCCGGCCGCTCACGGTCCTGGCCCGCAAGGCGCTGTGGCAGGCCGACCAGGCCCGCAAGAGCGGGTCCACGGACAAGGCGCTCCGGCTGTACAAGGACGGGCTGGAGCAGTGGAAGCGCGTCCTGACCGACAACCCGACGTTCCACCGGCTCCCGCCCCCGGACCGGTCCGACCGGATCGAGGAGGAGACGTTCGAGTACGAGGTCGCGTACCTGCGCCTCCTGGTGAAGGACGACGAGCGGGTCCGCGAGCGGGCCAACCAGGTCGCCCACGCGGCGCACGCGGTCGTCCCGTTCCTGACCGTGCCGTTCCCCAAGGACGGGGGCGGGTCCGACCCGCTCTGGTCCACCGGCAACCGCGAAGAGATCAAGTGGTTCATCGTCGAGAACCTGGCCGGGGCCGACTTCTCCTCGCCGTTCGTCGGCTCGCTCGCCCGCGACGGCAGCCCGTGGGTGCAGAACGACGTGAAGCGGAGCGTGCTGAGCCGGCAGGGCGTGTCGCGCCACGCCGAACCCCCGCCCGCCGAACCGCCGGTCGGCCCGGCCCCGCTGCCGCGCCCGCCCGGCTCCTGAGGGCTGATCCAATCGGGTTGAAGGGTAGCGGGGCGGGTTGCTCAGGTCACCCCGTCGCTGACGCTCCGGGTTCGCCCAGTCACAAGGCGAACCCGGAGCGTCAGCG
>JAYUBA010000245.1:0-2342 GCA_043741075.1 Frigoriglobus sp. | reverse complement strand
TCGCGCTTGACGTGCGTGCAGCGAAGCTCGAACTCCTTCACCCCACCGACCATCTTGAACGGCAGTTTGGGCAGGTCGGGCGTTTCGACCGGCACGGGCGCGAGGCCGGCGGCGCGCAGGCCGGGGACGAGTTTGCCGAGGTAGTGGTCGGCGGTCGGTGGGCCGCCGAAGGTCGGCTTCCACCGCGAGTAAGCCACGAACCCCTCACCCGGCTTCGCGTCGCCCTTCGCGGGCTGGGCAGTCGCGTCGGAGCCGACGGCGACCCCGGCCGCCGCAGCCGCGCCGGTAAGGAGGAACTCACGCCGGTTGTTGCCCGTTGTCATGGTCGGCCCGTCCGTTCGCGTCGCGTGAAGTGGGAAGGCGGCGGGCCGGGCGCGGCCCCGGCCCATTGTAACTCGCGTCAGCGCGGCTGCGCGTTGGCGTCGATGTGGCCCGGCGGGGTCGGGTTCGGCGGCGCGTCCAAGCCGCCGGTCAGCAGGAACCCCTCGATCAGCGTCCGCTGCTCGCGCCACGTCACGAGGTTCCGGGTGTACTCGGCCTGCCGCATGTACAGTTCGCGCTGGGCGTCGAGGACGTTGGGCCAGGTCTCGCGCCGCTCCTTGTAGGCGTCGAGCCGCTCCTTGTACGCCTTCTCCGCTTCCGGCAGGATGGTGGCGCGGTAGGTCTCGACGTGCTGCCGGGCGGTCAGGTACTGCTGGAAGTGCATCGCCAGGTCGCGGCCGAGCTTCAGTTCGATCCGCTTCAGTTCTGCCTGCTGCCGGACGAGATCGGCCTGCGCCTGCTTGACGGTGCCCTGGTTGCGGTTCCAGATCGGCACCGGGAGCGACACCTGGGCGTTGACCACCGTGCGGTTCTGGGTGAAGTCGTACCCCGGCCCGACCCGCGCGGTCACGTTGGGGATCGGCTCGCGCCGCTCGCGGTCCACGGTGATCCGGTCGGCCTGGAGTTTCGCCGCCGCTTCGCGCACCTCCGGGCTTTCGGCGACCGTGTACGACCGCGACGAGTCCCAGTCGAGCGGCGCAACTCGTTCGTCGAACGGGTCGGCCAGTGGGCCGGGCGGCAGGTCCGCGCCGACGAACGCGGCGAGTTCGCGGCGGTCGCGGTCGCGGTCGTTGGCCGCCGCCTGGAGGTCGAGTTTGGCCCGCTGGAGTTCGACACGGGCCTGCCGCACCTGGACGGCGTTGGCCTGCCCGACGTTGAACATTTCGTCGGCGGTCACCACCCGATCCTCGGCGTTCTTGAGCAGTTGCTCGCGGACGACAACGAGCCGGGCCGCACCCGCCGCCCGCCAGTACATGCGGCGGATGTCGTTGACGACCCGGTACTGCTGTGCGAGGGCGACGAACTCGGCGGCCTGGGCGCGGGCCAGGTACTTCTCCCGGCTGATGCGCCGCTTCTGGGCGGTGACGATTTCCTGCTGGAGGAACCCGCCCTGGAACTCGCCGGCGGTGCCCTGGCTGCCGATCTTGTCGGCCTGGTAGCCGAGGACCGGGTTCGGCCACAGGCCCGCTTGTAGGGCCTTGCCGAGGGTGCCGTCCACCTGGGCGCGGGCCTGGACGAGCGTCGGGTTGTTGGCCCACGCCAGTTGCTCGACCGCCTCGACGCCGAGTGGGTCGCCCGGACCCGCCAGCGGCGTGGCGGACTCCGACGGCGGCCCCGCCGGGGTGGGGAGGCGGTCCGGCAGCGGCTGGTCCGGCGGCGCGGGCAGCGACGCGGACGCGGGAACCACGCCCCCGGCGTTCGGCGAGTTCGGAGGTTGCTTCGCGACCGCCCGCGTCGGCGGGGGCATCTCGCCGGTCGCGACGGGGACGCTCTCACAGCCCGCGAAGGCGATTGCGGCCGAACCCCAGAGGGCGTACCTTCTCATGCGAACCTCGTCCCGGCCGTTAAACGTGAGCCGCGCCTGTCGAGGGCGACGGCCGTCTTGAAATAATCGGCCACGACGGGTGGGAGTGGTCAGCGAAACGAACGGCTGGGCAAAATAGACCGGAGTGGGGTACGAGGTTGGCGGTGGGGTGGCAGCACACGGTCACGCTCTACGCGAAGGCCGGCTCGGACCGCGCGAAGGCATGGGAGAAGGGCAAGCCGGCGCTGCCGGAGGGCAAGTACCTCGTGAAGGTGTACGTCGATTCCGGCGAGAAGGCGAAGAGGGACTGGAAGGCCCCGCTCGGCCCGGACGAGTTCGTCGGGCAGGCCGAGTTCCAGGGCCGGTGGCAGGAGGGCTTCGGGGCCATGACCGTTGTGGACGCGGGTAAGATCAAGAAGTAGGGGTCACCGGCTGGGGGCCGGGAGTGGCCCGCCGACCGCCCGTTCGAGGGCGGCCCGGCGGCGGGCGACCTCGG
>JAYUBA010000244.1:0-2343 GCA_043741075.1 Frigoriglobus sp. | reverse complement strand
AGCCACAGGCGAGCGCGGAGCTTTCGCGCTCGCCTGTGGCTCGCGGCTAACCAAACGCCGAACGCCGGATACAAAACACTCCGCCCGTAACCTTCCACCACACGACACACGAAGCACGAAATGCCGCGCGTACTGATCGCCGACAATCTCGAGGTCACGGGGATCGAACTGCTCGCCGCCGCCGGGATCGAGGTGGACAACCGGCCCGGCCTCACGGGCGACGAACTCAAGGCCGCCATCCGCGCCGCCGACGCGGTCATCTGCCGCTCGCAGCCCAAACTTACCGCCGAATACTTCGACGACCCCGGCAAGTGCCGCGCCGTCGCCCGCGCCGGGGTCGGCGTGGACAACATCGACGTGCCCGCCGCCACCCGCAAGGGCGTCGTGGTGATGAACACGCCCGGCGGCAACAGCGTGTCCGCCGCCGAACACACCATCGCCCTGCTCCTCGCGCTCGCCCGCCGCATCCCGGCCGCGGACGCCACCATGAAGGCCGGCGGGTGGGGCCGCAACACGTTCGTCGGCACCGAGGTCGCCGGCAAGACGCTCGGCGTCGTCGGCCTGGGCCGCATCGGCCGCGAGGTCGCCCGCCGCGCCAAGGCGATGGACATGCGCGTGATCGCGCTCGACCCGTTCGTCACCGCCGCGAGGGCCGCCGAACTCGGCTACGACACCGCCGCGAACCTCGACGACCTGCTCCCCAAGGTGGACTTCCTCACGCTCCACGTGCCGCTCGGCCGGGACACCAAGAGCCTCATCGGGGCGCGCGAACTTTCGCTCATGAAGAAGACCGCCCGCGTGCTGAACGTCGCCCGCGGCGGCATCGTGGACGAGCAGGCGCTGGCCGACGCGCTCGCCGCCGGCACCATCGCCGGGGCCGGCGTGGACGTGTTCACCGCCGAACCCATCGTCAGTAACAATCCGCTGCTCAAGGCGCCCAACATCGTCCTCACCCCGCACCTCGGCGCGTCCACGCTCGAAGCGCAGGAGAACGTCGCCATCGAGGCGGCACAACTCATCGCCGACTTCCTCCTGAAAGGGCAGGTCGCGAACGCGGTCAACATGGCGGCGGTGAACCCGGCGGAACTCGCGGCGGTGCGGCCGTACGTCGATCTCGCCCGCCGCCTCGGGCTGCTTCAGGCGCAGATCGCGCAGGGCGCGGTGCGCAAGGCGTCGCTCACCTACCGCGGCGAACTCGCGGGCCAGAAGACGCGCCTGCTCACCGCCGCGTTCACCGCCGGGTTGCTCGAGTACCGGCTCAGCGAAGGCGTGAATCTCGTGAACGCCGAACTCCTCGCCCGCGAGCGCGGCATCGAGATCGCGGAGTCGTCCAACCCCAAGAAGGGCGACTTCGCCGCGCTGCTTCACACGGAAGTGGAGACGGAACAGGGGACGACGGTCGCGGCCGGCACGCTGTTCGGCGACCAGTACGTGCGCCTCGTTCAACTCGGGCCGTTCCGCATGGAGGGCTACCTCGACGGCGTGCTGCTCGTGTTCACGCACCGCGACGCGCCCGGCCTGATCGGGTTCGTCGGCACCATCTTCGGCACGCACGGGGTGAACATCGCGCAGATGACGGTGGGCCGGCAAGCACCCGGCGGCGAGGCGATCGGCATTTTAAACCTGGACGCGCCGCCCCCGGACGAGGCGGTGGCCGCGGTGAAGGGGCACCCGCAGATCAGCGCGGTCACGGTGGTGAAATTGCCCGCGGCCGGCGAACTCCCCGCGTGGCTGGGCTAGGGACTGCCTTCCTGTAGGACAGGCTTCCAGCCTGTCCCGGACCAGACAGGCTGGAAGCCTGTCCTACAGGGGACGTTCAGGACCGGCGCGAATTCCGCCGTCGTCGAATGTAGCGATTCTGCCGATTACAGCGAAGAATCGCATTCCGCGTTTCACTCCAGCCCGAATGTGGGTATAGAGGAGGTCGTTCAGCGCTCGCGCCCTCCTGCCACGGCCGCCCCATGTTCGCCAGCCTGTTGTCGGTGATGCTGTCCGTCGCGGCGGCGGTTCTGCCGCCGGACGTTCCCACCGCGCGCGACCTGCGCTCGTTACCCGCCGCCGACGTGGCCGCGGGCCGGTCCGTCCGCATCACCGGGGTCGTCACGTTCGCGCCGAACCCGCCGCACTACTTCTACCTCCAGGACGGCACCGGCGGGGTTCGCGTCGCGTGGCCGATGTCCGACCGGGAACTGCGGGCGGGCGACGTCGTCGAGGTGAGCGGCACCGCCGCGCGCGGGCGGTTCATACCGGAAGTAAAAGCCGCGGCGGTGCGGGCCGTGAAGCCGGGTCCGCCCGTACCGGCGAAGCCGCAGCCGTTCAGCCTCACCCCGGACGAGTCGTACT
>JAYUBA010000243.1:0-7815 GCA_043741075.1 Frigoriglobus sp. | reverse complement strand
GGAGGCGTCGGGCGAGGTCTTTCAGTTGCATCGCAGGCTCCTGATGGGCACCACGTCAGGATAGTCGATACAATTGGTTTTGTCCGGTAGTCCTTATGATTGGTCGCGGCGGGGCATTCGTTGGGCAAAGCCCATTTCCGGATACTTCTCAGCCACTCTGTGGCTCTGACAAGACTGTTACCCACTTCTGAACCAAGCCAAGATTCCGAGCCGAATCGTCGAGGTCAAGGAGTACACTCGTTACACTCCTTCGGCCGATGAGTTCAATCTGGAGCAGTTCGGGTTGGCCGAACCCGCACTCGACGCACCGGTACGAACCCCCCGCCGCCGATACATCTGGGTCGTCGTCGTCGTTGGGGCGGTCTTCGCCCTCATCGCTGGCGCGCTGTATTGGCGATGGCGTCGCCCGAGACAATCCCCGACTCCGACTCCGCCGGGCGTGTAACCAAATCTCTTGCCCGCCATGCCGCGCTCAGCGCCGCGCCCCGTCTTGCAGGCGGCCGAGGTACGCCCGGCACAACGGCTCGGAGGGGAAACCCGCGTCCGGTGCCGACTGCGAGCCCGCGAGGGCCAGCGCGGCGCGGAAGTGCTCCGCCGCTTCCTCCGGCAGCCCGCGCTCCAGCGCCAACAGGCCCGCCAGGCAGCGCAGGTCAGCCTCGACCTGTGTGCTGGTCCGGTTGAGCTGATCGACGATCCGCAGGACCTGCGAAGGGTCGCCCGCGACGAGCTTGTACAGCCGCCACAACTCCGGCTGCGCTCCCAGGCCGACATCCGCCGCGAGGGCCCGGGCGAGGAAGAGGTGGGCGTTGCGATCCCGTGCCGCCCGCTCCTCCTTCAGCCGGGCCGCGATGGCCTCCAGGGACTCCCCGGCCTGCCGGTAGTCGCCGTCGGCCGCGGCCAGCAGGAATCGGTTCCAGGCGTATGCGGGGAGGCGGTAGACCGGCGGGTGGTTCGGGAAACCGTTGCCGGGCAGCTCCGTCACCCCCAGTCGCTCCTGGTTCAGGCGGAACTCGTCGTCGTCGAGCTCTTGCCGCGCGCGGCCCGTGCGGCCCAGCATCACCAGCAACTCCATCTCCAGCCGGGCCCCCTCGACCCCGAACAGGACCACCGTCGAAGGCAGCAACACGTCGTCGAGGGCGGTGCGGGACAGGCCGAGCCGGAGCGCGATGTTCGCCCGCGCCAGCGGAGCGTTGCCGAGCCCCTGAGAGCGCAGGGCGAGCTGGCCGCGACGGTCCTGCACCACCGTCTCGTAAGCGTCCAACTCCTCCCGCAACTGCCGCAACCGGGGAGCCGCGGTTCCCTCCGCCCGCCTATGGGAGAGGATCCGGACCTGCTCCCGCAGGTGGTGCAGAGCGGCGTCATGCATGCCGCGCTGGGCGTAGATTCGGACGAGCAGGGCGTGAGCCGCCTCCAGGTCGGGGGCCAGCGCCACGGCGCGCTCAAGAGCGCAAGTCGCCTGGACGTGGCGCAACTGGGCCAGAAGACGGGAGCGGTCTGCCCAGACCGCCTCGCGGGTGGTGTACGTCAGCGCCAGATAGGCTTGACCCAAGCGGAGTTGTGCCACCGGATCATCGGGCGCGGCAGCGATCGCGCCGCGGGCCGCGCGGATCGCCAGCAGCGAGCCCGAGGGCGGCGCGCTGTCCATCGGCGGCAACAGCAGAGCGGTCTGGTCGAGCCGGAACCCCAAGGCGAGCGGGCTAAACTCCCCTGCGCCCGTCGCCACGAGGCTCGCCACCGCTGCCGCCGCTTGACTCCGGGCTATCTCAGGGGCGAGAACCGCCACCTGATCCTCAACGTACTGCAGCAGTAAGGCGGCCGTGTCGCCCTCGGCGGGGCGCGGCGGCGGCGGCGGACGCCATAGGTGCTCCCAAGGCGATGACATTCCTCCTAACTCCGGCCCGGTCGGGGGGGGCGAGGGCGGGGCACGGTCATCCCCACCGGCCGGGAGGTAGACGAGTTTGTCCAGGTCGAGGCGCCAGCGATCGAACGACTCACCGTCACGCACAACCTTTCGAATCCCGAACATCGCCTCTCGACCTCTCAGGTCCAGAAGCACGTGTCCCGACCCTGGGCGCCACAACCCGTTTAGCGTTGGCTTCAGGCGATCGATGTCGGGGTCGTGGGCCACAACGCAGGTGATTCCGAAGGAGGATGGGGGGGTCACCGCTCCGGAGAGAGGAGTCAGGTCTCGGCAGATGTCGCGGTACTGGGGGATGACGTGGACAAAGAGTTGGAAGCGCTGGTCGAGGAAGCACCGCTCACCGGGAGCGAACCAAGCGGCGTAGTTCGCTGAGTCGGGGTGAAGGTGGAAGACGCGATCGGATTCCGACAGTCGGCCCCGTTGCCGCCAGGAAGCGCGCAACTCGGCGGACCGCTTCAACCCCGGATCCGGCTGGACCTCCCAGGCAACACGCCGCTTGTCCGGCCGAACCCCGAGAGGCCCTCCCAACCAGGCGAAGGCGATTAGCCCCAGCCCCGCGCCGCCGGCGAGGAGTCGTACGGCGACTCGCTGCCACCGCGGACGGGCGGGGATCACCGCCGCGGGGTTGCGGGTCCGCGCGTCCTGGAGGTTCAACACCAGGATCGGGGCGGCGACCGCCACGAACAACGGGATGAGCCGACTGTTCCACGCCCCCAGCGCCGCGACCGCCAGCCAGACGAAGAGCCGTCCGTCCGCGCAGGCCCGCCCGCACCTCACAAACGAGCGCGCCCCCCCAACGAAAAGCGCCAGCGCGGCCGCTCCAGGAAGGCGAGCGTACCAGTCCGGGCGTTCAAAGAGGCCGACATAGCCTCGCTGGAAAAAGGGGGCGAAGCGGGCGTCGTCGCGCAGCCCGCTGCCCAGCACCGCGGGCGACACCTCCGGCGGCAGCGCGAAAGCGAAAACGTGGTGGGGGCTCAGCAGGCAGGCGACCAGCCCCGCCCCGACCAACCCCAACGAGAGGCGGCGCTCCCTCGCCGGCCCGCCAAGGCGCTCCCCGACCCAGAACAACGCGAGCGTCAACGGACCCAGGAAGAACCAACCGTCAACGTTCACCCAGAGGGCGAATAGCGGCACCAGCACCCAGACCCGGCACCCCTTGGGGCGACACGGGTCAACGTGAAGGGCGAGTATCGCAACCGTCAGCGCCAGCAAGACCGCCGAACACAGTAGCGGCTGGAGTTGGAGCCACGGGGCCAGGGCGAGGACGCCGAGCACCGCCGCGGCGGCCGGCCCGGCGACACCCGTCCAACCCCGCCGGCAGCTCAGCCACACGCCGGCCAGCAGCGCCACCGCCGCCGCCTTGAAGACGACCACGGCCGCCCCGCCGAGGTGCTGATACACGAGGTAGAGGATGAGGTCGAACAGCCAGGCGTGATTCGCCCAGTAAACGCCGGAGGTCGTGTACGACAGCGGGTCAACGCCGAACTGATACTCTCCCACCCCGAGCAGCCGGCCGACGGCCAAGTGCATCCAAAGCCCGCTGTCACGCACGGGGTAGGAGGCACTGAGGAAAGCGAAGGCCAGCACCAGGAGCGCCAGCGCCACATCGAACGGCGCGAGCGCCCGGCGCGGGGGCGGCGGGCAATCGGAGGGAGAGGTCATAAGGTACCCAAACTCCAGCCTCAGGGGCGACCGCGGTTCCGCCAAATCGTGACCGCGTCGAGCCGGCCGGATTCCTTCACGAAGTCGCCGTGCCCCACCACGAGGCTCGGCAATCTGTCGCCCGGCAGCCGGCCGACCGCGAGGCTCAGGTTGTCGCAACAGCCGACCTCCAGCACCAGCGGCCGGAACTGGCCCCGCTCCACCTGCTCGTACAAGACCAGCGCGGGCATCCGCCGCTCCTCCCGCTGCGGGAAGTCTCTGGCCGGCAGGTAGCAGATGGCGGCGATGCCGAGTTTGCCGTCGCCGTTGAAGTCGAGCGTCCGGGCGGCGATCACCCCGCACAATTGGCCGACCCGGTGGTGCGTGAACGGGTAGCGCCCCGTGTTCTCCAGCCACTGAACCCCGTGGTAGGGCTTCAGGACCGGTTGGTCGAGGGCATCCCCGTTGACCAGGAGCACGTCGAGGTCCCCGTCTCCGTCGAGATCGACCAACTCGATCCCGCAGCAGCCGTAGATCGGGTGCGGGCCCTGGTAGATCGTCTCTGTTTTGAACCCGCTGCGGCCGTCGCTGAGGAAGGCGACGACGGCCTCGTGCTCCTGGGAGAACAGGCAGACGATGTCGGGTCGCCCGTCGCCGTTCAGGTCGCCGATCGCCAGCTCGGTCGCACCGTGCCTCTTGTCCAGTACGCGCGTCTCGAAGGTGGGCTTGTTCCAGTCGGTAGTGTGGTTCTCCAAAAGCAGCAACTCGCCAGTCGCCCGCCAGCCGAAGACGGCAACCGCCACGTCAAGCTTGCCGTCGCCGTTGAAGTCGGCCACTTTCACGTCCGCCACTCGGCCGACACCCTCCAGCAGGGTGATCGGGGTGAACGAGCCGTCCGGGCGCCCGCGCAGCCAGACGACGCTCCCCTTCAGCCCATCGGAAGGAAAGTATTCGCCGAGGTTGGCCACCAGGATGTCCCGAATACCGTCGCCGTCGAGATCGACCACCTCGACGCGGGCCGGGTGCGAGGCCGTCGCCAGCACCTTCCACGCCGGTGCCGGTTGGGTCAGGTCGGCAAGCAGTATTTGGTTAGTACGGGCGTCGCAGGCCAACAGTTCGCTCGGCGGGTCGCGGGTCAAGGCGACCAGTTTGACGCAACTCACCACCGCGCGTTGCTCGTCCCCAGGCAGCGACAGTGTCGTGCGGTCCAGGCGCACCGGCAATGTGGTAGTGAGCATCGGGAAGGGATCGAGAGGGAGCGACTCGGGCGCGCGCGATTCGTAGTACTTCAGGACTCCCTTGGGGTTCGACGCGCCGGAGCGCGTGAGGCCGGCCTCGTAGGCGAACCTGAAGCCGAGGTTCACTTCCTTGGCCCAAGCCGAGCGGGGGAGAGCGTCCGGGGGTGGGTAAGCGTGGCAAGCGGTACACAGTCGGCGCACCTCCGCCTCGGGCACCTCGGCCACCTGCTGGCTCTCCTCCAAAGGTTGGGAGAACCGGTGCGATTCGGCCCAGAAGACGGACACCAAATACGCCGCGGCCCCGCCGAGGATTACCAAGAGTCCAAGGAACGGTCGCCAGGGGAAGCGGCGCTGAGTCGCTGTGGATGGCATCGGAGTCCCAGGTTGAGTAATGCGATGCGGGCCAAACGACTGCGTGGGGGTAGCCAAGCTGCCGCCGATGAGGTGAGTGTATTAAGGATATCGCGGCTAGTGGCTGCTTGCAACACACTTCTGTGAAACTCACGCGGACAGGGCCTGATACGTTGCGGACGAGGTGCCGGCCGTGTACCGGGCGCACGGCGGAACTTCTTCGCTCAAAAACAGTATTAAATCCTTGACGCGGATTTCTGTCGCGAGTATCATCCCTATTTAGTGGAGGTTCTCGCAATCTCCATCTCCACCACGAGGGATTCTCTCGTGATTCTCTCCCTATCCTTTATCGGAGGTTTCGTCATGAAACCGACTCCGGCTTCTCGTCGCGCGTTCACGCTGATCGAGTTGCTCGTCGTCATCGCCATCATCGCGATCCTGATCGGGCTGCTGCTGCCGGCTGTGCAGAAGGTGCGCGAGGCCGCCGCCCGCATGAGCTGCACGAACAACATGAAGCAGCTGGGCCTCGCGACCCATAGTGCCGCGGATGTGTCGCAGGGTCAACTGCCCTTCGGCATGGGAACCTGGCCGGGGGGCGGGGACCGCAACACTGGCGGCAGCTACGGCAGCACGTTCTTCCACATCCTGCCATACATCGAGCAGGATAACCTGTTCAAGTCGAGCCTGGGCGGTGGCGGCGGCTGGGCCGGTGGCCCGAACACCTACTCCTGTTGGTCGGACAAGGTCATCGACAAGGCTGTGAAGACCTACGCCTGTCCGTCCGACGCTACGAACACACCGGCCGGCAAGTCCGGTGCTGGTAACTGGGGCACGACCAGTTACGCCTACAACTACCAAGTGTTCGGGGTTCAGGATGGCGGCTGGACAGCAAATAGGCGGCCGATCATGTTCCCGGCGGGGTTCACTGACGGCACCTCGAACACCATCCTCTTCGCCGAGAAGTATTCCCAATCGGATCCGACCGATCCTTGGTCCCAGGACTGGGGCGGGAACACGTGGTGGGAGTGGGCACCGAAGTTCGCGGCCGATTACACCGGCCCCAAGTCGAAGTTCCTGGTGCAGCCCACGCCCGCGTTCTGCAAGGCCACACAGGTGCCGGCCGAACTGCTCGGCGGCAGCAAGAATATCTGCGCCATCGTGGCGGCCGGCTCTCACACCGGCGGTATGAACGTGACCCTGGGCGACGGCAGTGTCCGATTTATCTCCGCGGGCATCACCAACGTGACTTGGTGGAACGCCGTTACCCCCAGCGACGGCAACGTGTTGGGCAACGACTGGTAATCTCATCACTGCGGGTCCGAAGCGACCCTGTCGGGAATGCCGCAAGGGACGGACGTTCATCAGTGTTCGTGCCTTGCGGCATTGATTCTTCACGACAGACCGAAGCGTCACTCGATCAATGTCCGCGGCCCTCACCCTGGGCGAGCCGGACAGTGGACGGGTCGGCGCGACATCCTTTCCCGCGGTCACGACTTCCGCGGCAGTCCATTAACCTTCAACAACCTCGAACGGAGCTGTGCGTCATGCAACGCGCCTCTCTTTCTCTCCGGAGCAGGTGGGTTTTGTTGTCGCTGTGTGTTTCTCTCCCGTGCTTGGCCGCCGGTTGTGGCGCCTCCAAGGGGAAGGTCACCGGCAAAGTCACAATGAGCAACGGAGAGCCGTTGCCGGGGGGCACTATCACCTTTGTCCCCGTCAGTGGGAAAGGCAACATCGCCTCGGTCTTCATCAACCCTGACGGGACGTACGAACTCGACGCTCCTGCGGGCGAGTGCAAAATCTCCATCGACAACCGCAACGTGGGTAAGAAGCCGGCCGCGCCGATCGGGGCGGGTGGCGGTGGAAATGTTGCTCCCCCCGAGGCGGGCGGCAAGGGCGGCGTGGTAACCGGACCCCCCGGCGGCAAGGGCGGGCCGCCAGCCGGCAAGGGCGGCGCGCCTCCCAAGGATGATAAGGATGATATCGAGAAACGGATGAAGGAAACGGGCCAGGCGAAGACCGGTTCGGGCGATGTTCAACCCGGCACCTTGAAACCGATCAACCCGAAGTACTACGACCCGGAGACATCGAGGCTTACCTACACGGTGAAGGGCGGTACTCAGCCATTCGATATTAAGCTGGATCCCTAACGCCCGGCGGTCAGGCACTTCCGCTGACCCGAAGTCCCTGTTCATCTGACTTGACCCTACCCCGCTAAACGGCGGTCACTGGACCGTTGTCGGAAGGGCGAATGATCCCTTCGGAGCAACTGACCCCTGAGCTCGCGCAGGAACGGACGATGCCCCCCGAAGGCCTGCCCGAGCCGTCCCCGGTCTTACCGCCGGACAGGCGGGATGACACACCCGCGTTGGCCCCAGCCCGGTTCGGGCGCCTCCGCCGATTGTTCGGGAGGCGACACCGTCGCAAGTTGTTGGTCGGGCTTCTCCTCCTGCTCGGTCTTGGGGCGGTGGGTGGCCCGCATCTCTGGGCGTACTACCATTACACTCGGGCGAAGGCGGCCCTCGAGCGTTACGAGTTCGCGGTCGCCCGCGATCACCTCCGGCGGTGCCTCCGGGTGTGGGACTCCCGGCCGAAGGTCTGGTTACTCGCCGGTCAGACTTCGCGCCGGCTGGACGACTTCGACGACGCCGAAAACTGCCTCAACCG
>JAYUBA010000242.1:0-2345 GCA_043741075.1 Frigoriglobus sp. | reverse complement strand
GGTGCCCTCTTCCATGCCGAACGGGGCTACGCAGATCGCCTTCACCGGCGGGGCGAAGCCCGGCACCGCGGGCATGTTCGTCTCCACGCCGATGTAGTACGCGCGGGCCGTGCCGCCGCGGATGCGCACGCCCTTGCCGCGCTTCACAAGTCCGTAGTACGCGGCCCCGCGCGCCACCGCGAGGTCGAGGTCCGCGCCCGGCAGTTCGCGGGTCGCGTCCGCCTTCGCGGACTTCGCCCACGCGCCCAGCACGCCGAGCAACCGGTTCCGCAGCACGTCGCCCTTGAACACGCCGCCGTTGAACAGGATCGCGCCGGGAATGCTCGCGGTACCGGCGGGCTTACGCCCCGCCGCTCGCTTGGGAGATTCGCGACTCGCCAGCGCTTCCGCTTGCCGCGAGAGGAACGACGCGAGGTGCCGCGTGATGCCGGCGTCCGCGACGTAGGGCAGGCCGAGTTCCTGCAAGCCGGAGCTTCGGCCGAGGCCGGGCGTCGCGTCCCGCGGGCAGTCGGGGAAGAAGCCGTCTACCAGCACTTTCTCCATGTCCGCGCGAGAGAGTTCGTGCTTGATCGTGCCGCCGACGATCGAGCGGCCCTTGCCCAGCACCGTCACCGGGGCGGCCTGAAGCTTGGGTCGCGCGAACAGTTCTTCCTTCGCGTTGCGGCAGGCGTAAGTGAGTTGCACCATCTGCCCGGCGTCCAGCTTCGTGCCCTTCGCGCTCAGCGCCTGCGCCGCGTGGTGCGCGAGTGTCAGGTCCATATTGTCGCCGCCGAGCAACAGGTGATCCCCGACCGCGAGCCGCGTCAGCGCGAGATTGCCCTCCTCTTCGCCGACTTCGATGAGCGTGAAGTCGGTCGTGCCGCCGCCCACGTCCGCGACCAACACCAACTCGCCGACGCTGACGAGCTTGCGCCAGTCGTCGCCGGCGCGGTCGAGCCACGCGTAGAACGCGGCCTGCGGTTCTTCGAGCAGCGTGAGGTTCTCGAACCCGGCGGCGCGGGCGGCTTCCACCGTCAGCTCGCGCGCGGCGGCGTCGAACGACGCGGGCACCGTGAGCACGATGTCTTGCGCTTCGAGCCGGTTCGCGGCCACGTCCTTCGCGATGACGTGGTTCCACGCCTCCGCGATGTGCTTCAGATAGCGCGTCGTCGCGTCAACCGGTGACACCTTCCGCGAGCCGGTATCGGGCGCGCGGTGCGGGAGGATCGGTGCCTTGCGGTCCACATCGGGGTGGCACAGCCACGACTTCGCGCTCGCGACCAGCCGCGTCGGCACCTGCGAGCCGAACGCGCGGGCGAACTCGCCGACGCAGTAGTCGCGTTTGGCGTCCCACGGGAGTTTCATCGCGCCGGCCGGCTGCTCGCCGTCGCCGGGCAGGTACAGGAATGACGGCAACAGCGGCCGGTCTTCGACCGATCCTTGCGCGACGACCTGCGGGACGGGGAAGGGCGTGACCTTCGCGTCCTTGCCCGCGCCCGTGTCCACGTAGGCCAGCGCGCTGTTGGTGGTGCCGAGGTCGATACCGACGACGAAACGTGAACTCATGGCGCGTCGCTCCGAATACGAGTTACACCAATTCTACCGGCCCGGCGGAACCCGATAGCCGTTCGGCGGCTGAACCATAGCTTTGCGTTCAACTGACACCCGCACCACCGGAACTCGCCGAACCACACATGAGTACCGCACCCGCTCCGGTCGCCGCCTCGACACCGCTGCCGGTCGGCCGACTGGTCGGGGTCGGGGCCGTCATCTTTTGCGCCAACGCCGCCCTGCTCGTGCTCCAGTTGGTCGCCGGCCGATTGCTCGCCCCGTTCATCGGCTCCAGCCTGGAGACGTGGACCTCGATCATCGGCGTGTTCCTGGCCGGCATCGCGCTGGGCAACGCCTTCGGCGGAAGACTCGCCGACCGCTACCCGACGCCGAAAACGCTCGCCGCGCTGCTCGCGGTCGGGGCGGTCGCGGCGCTGTGGATGCTCGTCTTCCCCATGCTCCTCGCTTCGAGCGGGCTGCACAAGACGCTACCGCTCGGCCCGCGCATTCCGATCCTCGCGGCGGCGCTGTGCCTGCCGGCCGGGTTCGTGCTGAGTCTGCTCACCCCGTTGGCGATCAAGCTCGGCCTTCCGGACGTGGCCCACACCGGGCGCGTTGCCGGGCTGATCTTCGCGCTCAGCACGCTCGGCTGCCTCATCGGTAACTACCTCACCGGCTTCTACCTGATCCCGACGTTCACCATCAACACGCTCGTCGTGGCGTCCGCCGTCGCGCTGCTGGCGCTGGCCGGCGTATCGCTCCTGCTGGTGAACGCGAGCGACGCCGGGCGAACCCGGAGCGTCAGCGACGGGGTG
>JAYUBA010000241.1:0-2345 GCA_043741075.1 Frigoriglobus sp. | reverse complement strand
CACAGGGGGCTTACGCCCCCCGCTCAGGAGGCGATTTTAGCGCGAAGCGGATGCTCGGCACCTGGCAGTTCTACGCGCTGGTGTTCCTGTTCGTCGGGTCCGCGCAGTCGGGGCTGCTCGTCATCGCCAACGCCAAGTCGTTCCTCACGGACGCGGCCGGCAAGACCGGCTTCTTCGCCGCGAACGCGTGGCTGCTGGTCACGTTCATCGGCGTCGTGAACGCGGCCGGGCGGGTCGGCACCGGCCGGTACTCGGACCGCATCGGGCGGTTGAACGCCTACGCCCTCAACGGGGCGGTCTCGGCCGCGTGCCTGCTCGCCGCCCCGTGGGTCATCGCGGAGAAGAACGTCCTGTTACTGTTCAGTATCATCGGGGTTATGGCGTGGCAGTACGGCGGCACGCTGGCCGTGATGCCGGCGGTGACGGCCGACTACTACGGGGCGAAGAACCTCGGCCTGAACTACGGGCTGGTGTTCGTCGGCTGGGGCGTGGCGTTCTTCGTCCCGCAGGTGGGCGGGTACATCAAGGACGCGACCGAGCGGTGGGACGGCGCGTTCTACCTGTCGGCCGGACTGCTGGTGGCGGCCGTGCTGGTTAGCCGGGCGGTCCGCAAGCCGGTTTGAGCCGTACTAACGTATGCGACACCGGGCAGCGTGATAGAATTAGGAACCTTACGGACCGCAGGTATGCTTTTCGCGTTGCTGTTCTTCCTGATCGCCGGGCACGCGCTGATGGACTATTCGTTGCAGAACGACTCCATGGCCGGCTGCAAGTGCCGAAGCTCGAAGTCGCCGCTCGCGGCGAGCGTGCCGTGGTACTACTGGCTCACCTCGCACGCGCTCCTGCACGGCACCGCGGTCGGCGTCGTCTTCCGGTGGACGGGCTTCAGTTGGGACGTGGTCGCCGCGGTCGCCACCGCCGAAGCCGTGATCCACTGGTTCGTGGATTTGGGCAAGTGCGAAAGGCTGTACTCGCTGCACGTCGATCAGGCGATCCACATCACGTGTAAGATCGCGTGGTGGGGGCTGGCCGCGGCGGAGTTCGTGAAGCCGGTCGTTCCGCAGATCTAACCGACCGTCCCGTAGGATGAGGTATGCAACGGACCCGCCATCGACGCTCCGGCCGCGCGCTCACGACGGTGCTCGTCGCGCTCGTCTCCGTCGCGGCCGGTGCCGCCGCCGGGTACTTCCTCGCCGGGCGGTTCCCCAAGCCCGCCGCGCCCGACGCCGACGCGCCCGCCGGACCCGCGGCGCGGGACAAGGTCACCGCGCTCGGCCGCCTTCAGCCCGAAGGCGGCGTCGTCCCCGTGTACGGCCCGCCGGGGGACCGCATCGCCAAACTGTTCCCGCTCGCGCCGGGCACGGCGCTCAAGGCCGCCGACCCGATCGCCGAACTCGCCAGCCGCAAGGACCGACTCCTCGAAGTGCAGGTGGCCGAGACGCAACTGACCGAGGCGAGGACCGCGCGCGACGCGGGCGAGCGGGCCGGCAAGCAGAAGATTCGCGCCGCCGAAGCGGAGTTGAATCAGGCGAAGGCGAACAAGGTGAGCGACCTCGCCGCGATCGACGCCAAACTCGTGTACCTCAAGCTTCAAGCGGAGTCCGCCGCCAAGCAGGTGACGCGGCTCAAGGGGTTGAAGGACAAGGGCGTCACGGTGGCCGACGAGGACATCGAGAAGGCGGAACTGCTCGCCGCACAGGCCGCCGCCGAACTGACCGCGACGAAGGCGACGCGGGACAAGACCCAGACCACCTACGAGGAGTCGGAGAAGGCCGCGGGGGCGCGGATCGGCGCGGCGAAGGCCGAACTGGAGGAGACGCTGGCCCGCGCCCCGATCAAGTCGTCCGAGGAGAAGGTCGCGCTCGCGCGGCAGATGGGCGAGGCGACCGTCATCAAGGCACCGGTGTCCGGCACGGTGCTGAAGGTGACCGGCCGCGAGGGGCAGCCGACCGGCATGGAGCCGATCCTTCAACTGGCCGACCTGAGCAAGATGACGGCCGTGGCGGAGGTGTACGAGAGCGACGTGGAGCGGCTCGCCGGGTGGGTGCGGACCGCGCCGGTGGCGGTCGAGATCACGAACCCGGCGCTCCCGAAGCCGCTGAAGGGCGTGGTCCGCTCGGAGGCCGACATCACGCGGATGATCGCGCGGAACCAGGTGTTCGCGATGGGGCCGCGCGAGGACGCCGACCGCCGCGTGGTGGAGGTGGTGGTTCACCTCGACGCGGCCGACGCCGCGACCGCCGGCCGGTTCGTCGGGTTGCAGGTGACGGTCGCGTTCGCCCCGAAGTAAGCTCGGGTGGCTACTGTCTTGGTTTTGCCCTCTCCCCTTGCGGGAGAGGGTGGCG
>JAYUBA010000240.1:0-7829 GCA_043741075.1 Frigoriglobus sp. | reverse complement strand
CTGATCGGGGCCGGTGCGTGTGAAACAGGTGCCGGCGCAGTGACCGGTGCCGGAACGCCGCCTTCAGGCGGCAGGTACCGCCGGCCGGGCCGGGCCTTCGACTCCTCGATGACCCGCAGGAACAGTTCTTCCAGCGTGCTCGACGGGTGCCCGACCGTTTCCAGCGCGCCGCCGTGCTTCCGGAACACCGCGTCCAGGTCGGCCTTCAGTTCCGGCGACTCCTTCACTCCGCTGGCCCGCACTTCGAGCCGCACCGCGTCCTCGACCAGCGTCGAGACGTTACCGAGCGTCTGGAGGTCGCCGTTGTAAAGGATCGCGATCCGCCCGCACACGTCCTGCACGTCTTCGAGGCGGTGCGAGCACATCAGCACCGTCTTGCCCTGCCGCTTCAGGTCGAGGATGAGGTCCTTCATCCACCGCGTGCCCAAGGGGTCGAGGCCGGAGGTCGGCTCGTCGAGGATGACGAGTTCGGGGTCGTTGATGAGCGCCTGCGCCAGCCCGATCCGCTGCCGCATGCCTTTCGAGTATTCCTTAAGGATGCGCTTCTTGTCGGCGGACAGGCCGACGCGTTCGATGAGTTCGGCGGCCCGCTTCTTGCGCGTGTCCGGGTCGATGTTGAACAGCCGGCCGTAGAAGTCGAGCGTTTCTTCGGCGTTGAGAAAGCGGTACAGGTACGACTCTTCGGGGAGGAACCCGATGCGCTCGTTCTTCTCGACCTTCGCGGCCGGTTCACCGAACACGAACGCGTCGCCGCTGGTGGGGAACAACAGCCCCAGGAGCAGTTTGATGGTGGTGGTTTTGCCGGACCCGTTGGGTCCGAGCAGCCCGAAGACCTCGCCGCGGTGAATCTTGAGGTCGAGGGCGTTGAGCGCGGTCTTCTTCTTGCGGCCCCAGAAGTCGCGGTACACCTTGGTGAGGCTGCGGGTCTCGACGACGAGGTCTTCAGCCATTACGCGCTCTCCGGAACCGTCGCGAGTGAGTGCGGACGCGGACAATGGGTGATACGCACCGTCCGGCGCGACGGTTCGCCGGATATGCTAGGAACCCGACACCGGTTGCGGCGAGGAGAGAAGGGGAAAGCCGCTTGCGGTCGCGGCCCGCCGGCGGTAGGTTCGGGTGCGGGGCCAACCGGCAACCAGCAAACGGAAGTAGTATCGCTGGGGTGAAACACCGATGGGTTGGTGCTGCAAGCACTTCATGGGACAGTTTGAGCGGCGCTACGATCGCGGCCTTTTCGTTTTCGCCGAACCTCCTGATCCCGCTGGCCGGTTCCCGGCGTCATTCTGGCTGGGTATGCGATGTGTGCAGATGGCCGATGTGAGCCGGTTGCCTCAACTACACGGTCCGCCCGACTTGCCGCTAACTATTCAAACGTGGTATCCGATGTGGTTCTGCCCGTGGTGTGGTGTTCAGCTTGCGGAGTACTACGGGCATCAACTCGGTCTGCTCCTCGATCCTGTCATTTCCGCAGAACACAAATGGTTGCCGGACTGATCCTGGTTTGCTGTTCCCACGTCGGCAAACAGCCAAGCAGTGGGATAAAATCCATCTCTGCTACTCCTTCCCAATCCTGACGCGCATCCGCTGGCCGACGAGCAGACCGTCGGTGCTTCCCTCCAGCGCGATGACGCACTCCACCGTTCGCACGTCGTTCACCTCGCCCGGTTCGAGCAGGATGCTCCGCCGCCGGGACACGAACGACCCCACCCGCAATACGCGGCCGGTCCACGTCGGCGAGTCGGCCCGCGAGTCGTCGGTCACCACCGCCCGCATCCCCGGCTTCACCCGGCCGATGAACTCCTGTTCCAACTCCACCCGCACCACCAGCGGGCCGTCCGGGCGGAACAGAAGCGCCGGCACGCCGGGCGTCGCGGTCTCGCCCGCCGACACGTTCACGCGAAGCACCACCCCGCCCGACGGGGCCGTCAGCACGCAGTCCCGCACCGCCTTCTCCGCTTGCTTCAGCGCGATCTGAGCTTGCAGCTTCTTCGCCTCGGCCGCCTTCACGCGAAGACCGGGGTTCGCCGCGGTCAGCTCCGCGAGCCGGTCGTTCTCGATCGTCTCCAGCCGCTCCGACTGCCGCACTTCCGCCTCGGCGGCGATGATCTCGGCCGCGGTCACGGTGCCGAACTGCTTGGCCGTTTTGCGCTCCTCAAGGAGCTTGCGCGCGGTGCCGACGCGGTCGGTCGCGGCGGCGATGGCGAGCTTCTGCGACGCGAGCCGCGGCCCGTGCTGCTTCGCCTCCAGCGCCGCCACCTCGATCTCGACTTCCACCGCCGCGCGCGCCGCCTTCGCGTCCTCCACGCGAAGCTTCAACGACTCGTCGTCCAGGCGGAGCAGCGGCTTCCCGGTGGTCACGGCTTGCCCTTCGGACGCCGTCACCTCGGCGACCTTCCCCGGCACCGCGGGGTCGAGCGACGCGACCGGCGCGAGGCCATCGACGCGGCCGGCACATACCACGTCCAGTTCCGCGAGCGCCGGGCCGGGCGCGGCGGCATCGCCCTTGGGGCGCGACAGCCACCAGCCGACCGCGACGAGCGGGCCGACCAGGAACAGCACCGCGATGATCGCCCCGAAACCGGGGAGCCGACGCCCTTCGGACATGAATCGCACCTCAACATCAAGTGACTGCGATTGTACCCCGCGCCGCGGTGAATAGACCATCAGTAACCGGAGTTGCGCCATGCCCGAACCGAATCCGATCGAGCGCGAGTTCGGCGTGCCGTTCCCCGGCGCGGTCGTCGATCCGTCGAGGTGGACGCAGACCGCGCTCAAGGCGATGCCGGACGGGCACCTGAACTGGGCGGACCTGTTCGGCCGCACTGCGCCGCTCATTCTCGATGTCGGCTGTGGGAACGGCCGCTACCTGATCGGCTCCGCGCTCGTGCGGCCGGACCGCGACCACCTCGGCACCGATATCCTCCCGGTCGTGATCCGGTACGCCCGCAAGCGCGGCAACCAGCGCGGCCTGTCGAACCTCAAGTTCGCGGTGCTGGGCGGGCGCGAGCTGCTCGCGCACCACGTCGCCCCGCACTCGGTCGCGGAAGTCCACTGCTACCACCCGCAGCCGTACTACGACCCGGCGAAGGTCCACCTGCGGCTCATCACGCCGGCGTTCGTCGCGAGCGTTCACCGCGCGCTCGCGCCCGGCGGCCTGTTCGTCATCCAGACGGACAACCCCGGTTACTGGAAGTACATTCGCGAAGTGGTGCCGGTGTTCTTCGAGTTCCGCGAAGTGCCGGGCCGGTGGCCGGACGCGCCGACGGGGCGCACCCGGCGCGAGATCATCGCCACGCAGAAGAAACTGCCGGTGTTCCGCGGCGAGGGGAGTGCGAAGCGGGATTTGAGCGAGGCGGACGCGGTCGCGCTGGCCGAAGCGCTCCCGCCGCCGACCTTCGACGCGGACCGCCGACTGCGCGACCTCGATCGGTTGGGGTGAGCCGTCGTTCTTTGTGGGACAGGCTTTCAGCCTGTCGTGCTTGGACAGGCTGAAAGCCTGTCCCACAAATCACACCGGTTTCGGCTTCGCCGCCGGGGGCGGCGGCTTCGGGGCGGGGTGCGCGGACTTCGCCGCCGCAGGTGCGGAAGCGGTCGCGGGTTTGGACACGCCGTCCTCGCCGGTCAGCCAGATGCGCGCGAGCGCGAGCGACACGCCCTGCGGACCCTCGCCGTCGGCCTCCACCGTCTTGCCCTCGGCGGTGAGCGTGCCGGTCCAGGCACCGTCGGCGCGGCGCGTGATGGTCATCTGCGAGCCGTTGGGCAGTTGCTTGAACGCTTCCCCCTTCTTGGGGATGTTCGCCGCCGCCAGCTTTTGCTCCTCGTTCAACTTGGCGACGCACTCCTCGCAGCGGGTCTTCTGGAACTTCGCCAGCCGCTGCGCGCGGTACTTGTCCACCGCGTAGTGCTGGAACTCGCGCAGGCACCCACACGCGCGGGCCACCATCGGCTTCGCGATCACTTCACCGGACGGGACACCCATTCTCAAACCTCCGCCGAACCAGGGCTACGTTCCATGATACGACGTGCGCGCCGTTCCGCCAGAAGACGGCGCGTTCCTGGCGAGGTAAGCGCTTGCTCGACCAGTTACCAACGTTTATCCTTCCGCTAGCAGGCTGGCCCCTGCGGGGTCGGCGCTAAACGAGGCGGAGGGGCGCGCGTGATCGTCGGCCATCACCTGATGTTCAGCGCCTACGGGTTCTGGCTGCCGAACGACCCGCGCGGGTCCGGCTCCGACGAGGTGCGGAGCGAGAAGCTTCTGGAGTTCGGCGGGCCGACGAAGGTGGCCGCCCACGACTTCCGCGCGCGGCAGCCGCACGACCGCCGGAAGCGACTGGCGGCGAAGGCGGCGATGGATTACCCGCCGGTGCACTTCACCGGCGTGCAGGCCCGCGCCGTCGCCCGCGGGTTCGCCAACTCCGCGCGCCGGTCGCAGATCACCATCTGGGCGTGTGCCGTCCTGCCGGACCACGTTCACCTGGTCGTCGCCCCGCACCGGCACACGATCGAGGTGCTGGCGGGTCTGTTGAAAGGCGAGGCCACCCGGCAACTCGTGAAGGAAGGGATTCACCCCTTCCAGGACCGGAAGGGGTATCGAACCCAGGTGCCGCCGTGCTTCGGCCGCAAGTGGTGGGTGATCTTCAAGGACAACGAGGAGGCGCTTCTGAACGCCATTCGATATGCGGAACGCAACCCTTTGAAGGCTGGATTACCCTCACAGCAGTGGACGTGTGTCGTTCAGTACCCTGGGTTGTATCAGCCTGCGGAGCAGGAGGTGCAGGGAGAGGAACGAGTGGAGGTGGAGGAAGGGGAGTAGCACTCTCGTCCCACAGGGGCGATCTTCTCAGGTCGTAGGCGCCGCACTGGCGGCGTCGATCTTCGCCTGAAGCTCTGGCGACACCTTCCCCTTGCCCTTGCACTTGGGGTACTTCGAGCAGCCCAGGTAGAACCCCGGGCCGAAGCGCGACTTCATCAGCTTCATCGCCGCGCCGCACTCCGGGCAGGTGTCGGCGATCGCCACCGCCGGCATCTCCTCCTTCTTCCGCTCGGTCTTCTCCGGCATCGGCGGGAGGATGTCCTTCAGCTGCTCCTTCAGCTCGGCGTTGATCGACTTCGCGTTCTTGCACTTCGGGTAGCCGCTGCACGACAGGAACGGCCCGCGCCACGCCACCTTAATCACCATCGGCTTGCCGCACTTCTCGCACGCGATGCCGGTGTCCGCGGGCTTGACCGGGTGGCCCTCGGCGTCCACGTCGGACATGTACCCGCACTTCGCGTCCGGGCACCCGGCGTACTTCTTGCCCGCCTTGCTCTCCTTCAGGAGCAGGTTGTGCTTCTCGCACTTCGGGCACTTGTGCTTCGTGGGAAGCGCGGTGACGGTGCGCTTGCCCTCCGCGGTCTCGTTCATCGTGGTCGGGCACTCCGGCGCGTCCTCGCATGTGTAGAACACGCCGAACCGACCGGTTTTGCGGACCATGAACTTGCCGCACGCCGGGCACGGGATGTCCGTGACCGTCGGCCCCTCGCGCTCGGCCTCGCCCGGCCGCGGCTGGATGTACTTGCACGCCGGGTCGTCGCCGTACCCGGTGCAGCCCACGAAGAACGCGCCGGTGGTGGCGCTGTACCGCTTCTGGAGCGGCTTGCCGCACTTCGGGCACATCTCGCCCGTCAACTCGCGGGCCACCGGCATCTCGGTGTCGGCCGCCTTCAGCGTCGCGGAGAACGGCCCCCAGAACTCGTCCAGAACCTCCTTGTACTTGAACTTGCCCGTCTCGATCTCATCGAGTTCCGTCTCGAAGCGGCTGGTAAACTGCGTGTCCATGATGTTCGGGAAGTGCTTCACCAGCAGGTCCGTCACCACCTTGCCGATCTCGGTGGCGAAGAACCGCCCGCGGTCCTGCGTCACATACCCGCGCTTCTGGATGGTGCTGATGATGCTCGCGTAGGTGCTCGGCCGGCCGATGCCCTCCTTCTCGAGCGCCTTCACCAGCGAGCCTTCGTTGTACCGCGGCGGCGGCTGGGTGAAGTGCTGCGACTCGAACAGGTCGAGCCGGTTCAGAACGTCCCTCTCCCTCACCAGCGGAAGCTCCGCGTCCTCCTGTTTGCCCACGGACGGCAGCACGCGGCGGTGGCCGTCGAACTCCACGACGCGCCCGCTGGCGCGGAACAGCCCGCGGCCGGCGGTGATCTCGTACGTCGTCACCTTCAGCCGCGCCGGGGCGCACTGGCTCGCCACGAACCGCCGCCAGATCAGGTCGTAGAGGCGGAGTTGGTCGCCGCCCAGCCCGGCGGCCTTGGCGCGGTCCGGGGTCATCGTCACGTCCGTCGGGCGGATCGCTTCGTGACCCTCCTGCGCGCTCTTGCTGGACGCGTACACGTTCGCGCTCGCCGGCAGGTACGCGGGGCCGAGCCGCGAGTCCGTCTGGATGTAGGTCCGCACCGCGGCCAGCGCGTCGTTCGACACCCGCGTGCTGTCGGTCCGCATGTAGGTGATGAGCGCCGTCTGGCCCATCCCCGTTAGCTCGATGCCTTCGTACAGCTTCTGCGCGGTCTGCATGGTGCGGCTGGCGCTGAACTTCATCCGCGAGTTCGCCTGCTGCTGAAGCGTGCTCGTGGTGAACGGCGGGAGCGGCCGGTCCTGCCGGTCCTTCTGCTCCACCTTCGTAACCACGAACGCCGCGCCGGCGAGGGCCGCGATCACCGCGTCCGCCTGCGTCTCGTTGGTGAGCTTCGGCTCGGCGTTGTCCCACTTCGCGAGTTCCGCCAGGAACGCGCCGGCCGGTGGCGCGGGGATGCCGCCCTTGTCTTGCGCCGCTTGCGATTTTGCGTCACCATCTTCGCCCGGCGCGTCGCTCGTCTCGGTATCGACGGCCGGCTCGTCCGGGTCGCCGGCGGTGTCGTCCTCGCTCGGCTTGTGCCACGCGACCGGCTTGGCCGATTCCGCCTTCTTCTTCGCCAGAATCTTCGACTTCGCCGGGTCGGCCTTCCAGGTAACCGCCGCGCCGGCCGCCGCCAGCATCGCGGTGATCTTCCAGTACTCGTCGGTCTTGAACGCCTCGATCTCGCGCTCGCGGTCCACGATCAGCTTGACCGCGACCGACTGCACGCGGCCGGCGCTGAGGCGGTTGGCGACCTTCTTGCCGAGCAGGTTCGACAGCGGGAACCCGACGACGCGGTCCATCGCCCGGCGCGCCTCCTGCGCCTCGACGCGGAGTTGGTTGATCGGCCCGGCGGCGGCGAGCGCCGCGTTCACCGCGGTCTTGGTGATCTCGTTGAACCGGATGCGGAACGTGCGGTCTTCGGGCAACTTCAGCGCGTCGGCGATGTGCCACGCGATCGACTCGCCCTCGCGGTCGGGGTCGCTGGCGAGGTACACCTTGTTGGCCCGCGCGGCCTCGCGGCCGATCTCGGCGAGGATGTCCTTCGCGGACCGGAACTTCCGCCCGCCGCGCGGCTCGTCCTTGCTGCCGTCGTCCACGGTGTAGCGGAGCTTCCACCCGTTGGTGATGTCGATGCCGGCGACGGCCTCGCCCTTCTTCTTGTGCGTGTCGAGGTCGCGGACGTGGCCGTAGCTGGCCAGCACCCGGAAGTTCGGGCCGAGGTACTTGTTGATGGTCTTGGCCTTGGCCGGCGACTCGACCACGACGAGGTCGTAGTTGCCGCGGGGCACGGTGTAATCGGGGATATCGGCGCCCGCCGCGTCAGCGACCGGGGCCTTCTTGGCCGCAGCTTTCCTGGGCGCGGCGGCCTTCTTGGGGGCCGCGGGCTTGTCACCGGCCGGCTTCTTGCGTGGCGTCGGCACGTGGGGGGTTACTCCGTCAACGGTTGCGGGG
>JAYUBA010000239.1:0-2350 GCA_043741075.1 Frigoriglobus sp. | reverse complement strand
GCCACACTCTCTGCGCCGCGGACGCACAGGGGGCTTACGCCCCCCGCTCCGGTTGCGCTCCCATGCCGCGGACGCACAGGGGGCTTACGCCCCCCGCTCCGGTTGCGCTCCCATGTCCTTTTTACAATTCAATTCCCCGCCCCCGTATCCCGCCCAGTTTCACCGGAAGATGGCGAAGCGTGGCCGGATGTGCAGACTCTACCGCTTGTAGCGGCGACATCCGGCAATCCCGGTTGTGACGCGACGTGAAACCGTTTGTGCGGCGCGCGGGGCGACTTAATCTAACGTGTGATGCCCGGCCGGGCGCGAGCCACGGACCTCACGGCCGGACGGTTCCCCGGCCCCGCCGGGAAATCGCACACCCCGGAGACCGCACCATGACCTTCTACCGAACCGCCGGACTGGCCGTCGCCGTCGCCCTCGCGGGCGTCGCCGGCACCGCCACCGCCGCCTGGGACAACGTGTTCCAGGTGTGCTGCAACGACTGCAACAAGCCGCGGGCCAGCTACTACGCCCCGGCACCCTGCCCCCAGCCGTGCCCGCAGCCGGTCGCGCAGATCAGCTACGTCCAGCGCAGCTACTACCAGCCCGTCACGGAATACGTCCGCAAGAGCTACTACGAGCCGGTGACGAAGAGGGTGACGAGCTACTACTACGAGCCGGTCACCGAGTACAAGTACAGCACCTACTACGACCCCTGCACCGGGTGCCCGTCGAAGGTCTGCACGCCGGTCACGTCGTACCGGATGCGGAGCCAGTGCAACTCGGTGACGAGCTACGTCGAGCGGTGCGCGATGGTGCCCGTGACCACGCTGAAGCAGGTGAACTACCAGCAGCCGGTGGTGAGCTACTACTACCCGCCGCAGCCGACCGCCGCGAGCTTCTACCCGCTGCCGCCGATGGGCGCCCCGGCCGGGCCGAGTGTCGAGCAGTTCCGCGAGAACCTGCCGAGCGTGCAGCCGCCGAAGACCGGCAGCGACATGATCGTGCCGCAGGAGCTGCCGACCGGACCGAACATGTCGAACCCGCGGCCCGGCACCGCCAAGCTCCGCCCGGAGAAGACCGTGAGCCGGAACAGCGTGGTGTCCGTTCGCGGCGAGGTGGTGCTGAACGACCAGATCACCCCGCGGGGCGGCGCGAAGGTGGTGTTCATGAGCGCGGACAAGCCGGAGCAGAAGGAGTACGCGACCGCGAACGCCTACGGCGAGTTCGACGTGCGCCTGCCGGCCGGGAACTGGTACATGTACGTGGGCGGCGAGGGCGGCAAGGCGACGTACCACAAGCAGATCGCCGTCGGCGACCGCGACACCGTGGACTACAAGGTCGTGAGCCGCTGATTGTCTTCCGCCGCTTGCGGCTTCGCGGATGTCCGCGATGCCGCAAGCGGCGTGGCACTCACCCGAACGCCGCGCTCAATCTCAGGTGCTGTTCCAGGTCCAGCGCCTCGCTCCGCACGGTGCCGTCGATTCCCAGTTCCGCGAGCTTCGCGTCCACGTCTTTCTTCTCCCGGTGGCCGCTCGGCCACCCGATCAGCGCCTGCCGCAGGTTCTTCCGCCGGTGAACGTACAGGTCGCGCAGGAACACGCGGAACCGCGTCACGTCGCCCACCTTCGCCCGCTTGGCCGCGTTCGGCCGGATGAGCACGATGGCCGAATCCACCTTCGGCTGCGGGTGGAAGTTCTTCGGCCCCACCTTCCGCACCACCTCCACGTCGGCGACGCTCTGCACCAGCACCGACAGCGCGTTGTAGTCCTTCGTGTTGGGCACGGCCCGCATCCGCTCCGCGATCTCCCACTGCACCATCACGACCATGCGTTCGAGGTCCGTCCCCGCGATGAGCAGGTTGCTGATGAGCGGGGTCGCGATCACGTAGGGCAGGTTCGCGACGAGCTTGCGGCGGGCGGAGCCGGCGCTTTTCGCGGCCCCGTCCCACGCGGTCAGCATGTCCGGGTTCAGCTCGTTCTTCTTCGCCAGGCAGTCGCCGAACACGAACGTCACGTTGGGCCGCGCGCCGACGACTTCCTTCGCGACCGGTTGGAGCGAGCGGTCGATCTCGATGGTAACGACCGTGCCGGCCACGTCCGCGAGCCGCGCGGTGAGCGACCCGGTGCCGGTGCCGACCTCCAGCACCGCGTCGGTCCGGTCGAGTTCGGCGGTGCGGACGATCAGATCGACGAGGTTCAGGTCGATGAGGAAGTTCTGGCCGAGCTTGCTCTTCGGCTCCAGCCCGTAGCCCTCGAAGAGCCGGTGGAGGTACGTGAGCGTCTGGCGCGGCGACGGAACTTGCTGAGAAGCATCTGACATTGGATACCTGACTGTTTAGCGGCAACCCCGGAGGGGTGCGCGAACG
>JAYUBA010000238.1:0-7842 GCA_043741075.1 Frigoriglobus sp. | reverse complement strand
GGTTCAGAGAATCGGGCATCGGAAAAGCGGGCCGTTGTTGATCCTCGCGTGCCCTAAACCCCTGTGATTTCAGCAGATCGTAGTGCGCCCGCCCTGGGGGCGGCCCACCTGCCAACAAAGACAAAGACCTGAGCGAAGCATTCGTCATCGTAGCCACTTGGGATACAGACCTGCGGTACAATCCTCGCCAGAAGGCTGATGGCGACCCTGACGAGTTTCTAGAAGCTGTTCAGGCAATCTGGACCTGGGCAGACGGGAGGTTGTGAGATGCCAGTAGACATCAAGGGAGCCGCCGATGCAGTGACTGAGGCCATCGCTGGCGCGCTCCAAACTTACACTAAAGCTCACAGTGCGGCCAAGGGAGTGGTGTATCGGTATAGTCCGGTGTCGGTACGCGCGCGGATCATCGATACCGATTTCCATGGCAAAAGCAGATCCGAGCGTCACAAAATAGTTTGGCCGCTCGTGTATGCGCTCGACGAGGACACGCTCGGCGAACTAACAATGCTTTTGCTCATCACACCGGACGAACTAGAGACATCGCTCGCGAACCAAGACTTTGAGTTGAAGCCGTTCGCGGACGCCTACGGAGATGCAATGAAGGCAAGTCAGGGAAACGGTAGCGCGACCCCGTGAGCCGTTCCCCCTCAATGCCCTTCTCCTTCACCCTCCACGCCACCGACGGGGACGCCCGCGCGGGCACGCTGCACACGCCCCACGGCGACGCGCCCACGCCCGCGTTCATGCCCGTCGGCACGCAGGCCACCGTGAAGGGACTCACCCCGGAGATGGTCCGCGACGCCGGCGCGCACGTCATCCTCGGCAACACCTACCACCTCGCCCTCCGGCCCGGCGACGAGATCGTTCGCGACCTCGGCGGCTTACACAAGTTCATGCACTGGGACGGCCCCATCCTCACCGACTCCGGCGGGTTCCAGGTGTTCAGCCTCGCCGGGCAAGTGAAGATCACCGACCACGGGGCGAAGTTCCGAAGCCACATCGACGGCTCCCCGCTCGAACTCACGCCCGAACGCGCCGTCGAGATTCAGCAGAACCTCGGCTCGGACATCGCGATGGTACTCGACGAGTGCCCGCCGGCCGACTCCGACCCGGCCAAGATGCGGGCCGCCGTCCGCCGTACTATTCTGTGGGCCGAGCGCGGCAAGCGGCACCACACGCGGCCCGATCAGGCGCAGTTCGCCATCGTGCAGGGCGGGTTGAACCTCGACCTCCGCGCTGAGTGCGCGCGGGAACTGGTCGCGATGGACTTCCCCGGTTACGCGCTCGGCGGGTTCAGCGTGGGCGAAGCGCCGGAGGCGATGCACGCGGCGCTCCCGCAGTGCGCGGCTTGCCTGCCCGAACACAAGCCGCGCTACCTCATGGGCGTCGGCCGGCCGCAAGACCTGCTCGCGGGGGTCGCGGCCGGCATCGACATGTTCGACTGCGTGATGCCGACCCGCAACGGGCGGAACGCGCTGGCGTTCACGTCCGACGGCCCCATTCGCCTGCGGAATGCGAAACACCGGCGAGACCCGGCCCCGGTCGCGTCCGATTGCGCGTGTTACTGCTGCGCGAATTACTCGCGCGGCTACCTGCACCACCTGTTCGCGGCCGACGAGATGCTGGGGCCGACGCTGCTGAGCCTGCACAACGTCGCGTTCTACCTGCGGCTGATGGCGGACGCCCGCGAAGCGGTGAGCGAAGGGCGGTTCGCGGCCTTCCACGCCGGCTGCCTTGCCCGCTGGAACGCGGCTCCCTAGATTGAACGTTCCGATTGTAGCGACCGTGCGTGAGGCGGCGGCCCCGGCGGGGCCGCGGCTGAACACACCCGACAGGCCAACCTGATGACGTACCTGCTCCTCGCCGACGACCCCGCACCGGCGCCCGGGCCCGGCGGCCTGTTCAGCAGCCCGATGTTCCCGTTCTTCCTCATCGGCCTGATGCTGCTGTTCTGGGTGGTCGTCATCCTGCCCATGAGCCGGCGGCAGAAGAAGGAGCAGGAACAACTGCTCACGAACCTGAAGCGGGGCACGAAGGTGCTGACCAACGGCGGCATCGTCGGGGTCGTGGTGTCGGCCAAGGACGGCGAGGACGAGATCGTCATCCGGTCGGAAGACTCGAAGTTTCGGATCAAGCGGAACGTCGTCGTCCAGGTGCTCGGTGCCGACGAGGCGGAAGCCGCCAAGCAGTAGCGCACGCCCGGTCCCAGGGCGTTGCCCTGGGCTGAGGAATCGCAGGCCTACAGCCTGCATTTGGTTTTCGACCCTGTAGGGGTCGGATTCCTCAGCCCAGGGCAACGCCCTGGGTTCGAGTTCGAGATCAGGACGCCACCGGCTCATCTCAGGAACGGTTCACGCCATGCAACGGAACTTCCTCCGCGGGCTTCTGATCTGCCTGATCCCGTGCCTCCTGGCCGCGCTGTTCGCGCTGCGGCCGGAGAAGTACCGGCTCGGCATCGACCTCGCCGGCGGCACGATCCTCGTCTACCAGGTCAACCTGGAGCGGACCAAGCTCCGCAAGGAGACCGAACAGGGGCCGCGCGACGCCAAGGAGAAAGACCGGGACCGGGACGCACCCCCGCCGGGGCTGTCCACCGAGGAAATGAACCAACTCGCCGCGCAGATCAAGCGGCGCATCGACCCCACCGACATCAAGAACGTCACCGTGCGGCCCAGCGGCGACCGCCGCGTGGAGATCATCCTCCCGACCGGCGGGGCCGCCGGCGGCCGGTCCAACCTGTCCGCCGAAGACATCGAGGATGTGAAGCGGCTCATCTCCCAGATGGGCGTGCTGGAGTTCCGCATCCTCGCCAACGGCCCGGACGACCAGGCCGGCATCACGGCCGCGCGCCAGACGATCGACGAGACCGGGAAGAAGAAGGACCAGACGTGGGTGAACCCGAAGAGCGGCAAGGAGGAGCCGACGAGCGACCTCCAGGTGCGCGCCGCCCGCGGGCTGCCGCCGCCCCCGCCGCCGGACGACTACAGCGTGGACATCGGCGAAACCAAGGCCAAGGTCCGCTACGTGTGGGTCGAGTTGGGACAGGAGTTCCGCGAGGACCAGGGGCTGAGTAACGCCCAGGAGAGTCCCGACCCGCGCGGGTTGTGGGGCAAGCTCGCCGTCCAGCGCGACCGGGTCGTGGCGTTCCCGAGCGACGACTTCCAGACCTGCTCCATGCTGCTGTACAGCCGCGAGTGCGTCGCCGCCGACGTGCTCGCCGACGAGAAGACACGGCTCGCCCGCCTCACGCGCGAGAACCCCGGCAAGTCGGACGCCGAGGTCGAGGCGCTGATGAACCGGAAGAAGGTCGAGTACTTCGTCCTCACCCGCATCTCCGAGGCCGACTCGCTGAAGGTCGGCGGGGAGATCACCCTGACGGCCGCCTCCGACACCGACGCGAAGACGTTCAACCCGTGCGTCGCGTTCACGTTCAACTCGGCCGGCGGGCAGCAGTTCGGCAAGATCACCCGGCGGAACAAGCCGGACCGCGGGGGCCACACCCGCCAGCTCGCGGTGCTGCTGGACGAGCGCATCGTGTCCGCCCCGAGCATCCAGTCGGAGATCACCAACCGCGGCCAGATCACCGGCAAGTTCGACCGCAAGAAGGTCGATCGTGACGTGCAGATCCTGCGGAGCGGGGCGCTCTCCGCCGAACTCGTCGAGAAGCCGGTGAGCGAGAACACCATCGGGCCGACGCTGGGGGCCGACACCATCCGCCGCGGCAAGTTCGCCGTGGGCCTGGCGTTCGTCGCCATCTTGGTGTTCATGGTCTTCTACTACCGGTTCGCCGGCATCGTGGCGAGCGTCGCGCTGTTCGCGAACCTGCTCCTCACGGTCGGGTTCATGGTGTCGGTGAACGCCGCGTTTACCCTCCCCGGCCTGGCCGGGCTGGTCCTCACGCTCGGCATGGCGGTGGACGCCAACGTGCTCATCTACGAGCGCCTCCGCGAGGAGCGGAACAAGGGCGCGAACATCGCCACCGCCATCCGCAACGGCTACGACCGGGCGTTCCCCACCATCATCGACACGCACCTGACGAGCATCTTCACCGCGATCGTGCTGTACACGTTCGGCAACGACAACCTGAAGGGCTTCGCCATCAGCCTCACGGTCGGGCTGGTCATCAGCCTGTTCACCTCGCTGTACATGACGCGGCTCATGTTCGACTTCTGGCTGCAGAAGAAGTGGCTGACCGAACTGAAGATGATGCGACTGTTCGACCGGCCCAACTTCCGCCCGATGAAGTACCGCAACCTGTTCTTCGGCATCACCGGGTTCCTGACGGTCGCCGGGCTGGCGCTGTTCCTGTACCGCGGCGACAACGGGCTGAACGTGGACTTCCGCGGCGGCACCGTGTTCGCCGGCCGGTTGAAGGACGGCGAGGAGCGCGGGCTGACCGCCACGGCCGACGGCAAGCCCGGCTTCCGCGAACTCCTCAGCGAAGAGGCGCAGAAGAGGAAGCTCGCCGTTAAGCCCGCCGACAAGGACAAAGACGATGGGATCATGTGGCGGAATAAGCCGACCGGTGACGCGCCGGTGAACGTGTGGGTCTACACGGTCACCTACGCGGACAACAGCCGCACCACGGTGACGCTGACCGAGAAGCCGGCCGGCGACACGGAAGAGAAGATGCGCGAGGACATCCGGCGCCGCGCCGCCCACCTGCCGGACGTGTCCGTCGAGCAGACGTTCCACTCGGCCGACTCCTTCGACATGGGCAAGAGCAAGCGGTTCACCATCCGCACCACGGAGAAGCAGCGGGCGCTGGTGCAGGCGTCGCTCGACCGGCTCCTGCGCACGGACGACGGCCAGACGCTGATGGACACGGCGACGCTCACGCCCGACCCCGTGGCAGGCCCGAAGGTGGACCTCAACTTCGACAAGTCCACGTCGCTGGCGTTCACCACCGAACTGTTCAAGCGGGAGTTCGAGAAGCTCGGCGCCAGCAGCGGCACAGACACGTTCACCCTCACCGGGGTGGGCGAGCCGGAGGACGGCCGGTTCAAGCGGATGCGGCTGGACGTGTCCCGCAACCCGACCCTCGGGGCGCTCAACGCCCCGCCGACCCCGGCCAACGCGGCCGAGCGGGACGGGCAACTGCGGTCGCTCCAGTCCCTGGTCGCCGACACCAAGCGGGCGTTCGACGGCAGCCCGGAGCCGGAGCGGCTGGAGGTGTTCGACAGCCAACTGGCGTCCGAAACGCGGACGAAGGCGTTCTCCGCCATCGTCGCGAGCTGGGTCGTGATCCTCCTGTACCTGTGGTTCCGGTTCGGCAACTGGACGTTCGGGGCCGCGGCCGTGATCTGCCTCGTCCACGACCTGTGCTTCACCCTCGGCGCCATCGCCGCGTGCCACTACCTGCACCTGATACCGGGGCTGGACTTCCTGGGCATCCAGGACTTCAAGATCGACCTCGCGGCGGTCGCGGCGCTGCTCACCCTGGTCGGGTACTCGGTGAGCGACACGATCGTGGTGTTCGACCGCATCCGCGAGGTCCGCGGGAAGAACCCGACGCTGACGTCGCAGATGATTAACGACAGCGTGAACCAGACGCTGAGCCGGACCATCCTGACGGCGGCGACGGTGTTCCTGGTGTCGATCGTGCTGTACGCGTTCGGCGGCGAGGGCGTCCACCTGTTCGCGTTCGTGATGGTGATGGGCGTGCTGGTGGGCACGTACAGTTCGGTGTTCGTGGCCGCCCCGCTGCTGCTGATCTTCGGCGAGGGGCACACCACCACGGGCACCGTCGAGCCGACGGCCGAGGAGCGGGCGAAGTCGGAAGAGGAAGTGGTCGAGGGGTGAGCGGCGGGGTCTTCTGCCGCGTTTTGCCCTCTCCCCTTGCGGGAGAGGGTGGCGGCGCTTCGCCGCCGGGTGAGGGGTAAACCTTCGCGCCCCAAGACCGCGTCGCCTTCTTGGAGTAGCTGAGCGCCCCCTCTTTGCCAGTTGGGTGACGAACGCCTGCCAGCCGACCCGCGTCGCCTTCTTGGAGTAGCTGAGCGCCCCCTCACCCCGCCGCGAAGCGCGGCGACCCTCTCCCGCAAGGGGGAGAGGGCAACACCCGGCGGAGTCACTTCCCGCCCACGATCCGCGCCGCCAATCCCGCCACGGCGCGCGTGAACTGGTGGTCCGGGAACTTCAGCGCGAAGATGCCGGCGCTGCCCAGGCGGAGCATGTCTTCGGACAGCAGCAACACCGCCCCCAGTTCCGCCGCGAACGACCGCTCCACGTCCTTCCGCAGCGCCGCCTGGTCCATGCTCGCCAGCGCCTTGTTCACCACCAGTATCAGATTCGGCACGCCCAGTTTGCGCGACACCTCGATCGTCACCGCGGTGCCGAGGTAGTCCTGCCGGTCGGGGCGCAAGATCAGGATCAGCCAGTCGGAGATCGCCACCGACATCAGCGTCTCCTCGTTCATGCCGGGGTGCGTGTCCACGAAGAGGTAGTCGAGGTCGAGCGCCTCCAGCGCGTCCTCGAATCCGGCGGTCAGCTTCTCGACATCGTACCCCTCCTTCAGAACGCGGGCGATGTCGGCCGACTTCATGCTGGCGGGGATCAGGTACATCTGCCCGCCGGCGGCGGTCACCTCCGGCGGGGAGACGTGGTACGCGGTGTCCTTGATCGGGCACTGGTTGTACAGGTAGTCGTTCACCGCGCGCGTCATCTGCTTGTCGTCGAGGCCGAACAGGACGTGGATGCCGGGCGACTGGATGTCCGTGTCCACCACGCCGACGCGCTTGCCCATGAGGGCGACGGCGGTCGCGAGGTTGGCGGTCAGGTTCGATTTCCCTGTGCCGCCGCGGTACGAGTGGATGGACACGATCTGGCGCATGGTGAACCTGGGACTCCGCTGTAGGGTGGGCACGGCCCGCCTCTTCGCAAAGCATGGTGGGCCGTGCCCACCCTACTTGGGCTTCGGGAGCATCATCGTCTCCGCGCCGGGCCTCGGCGCGTCGGCGCGGTGCCGCCGGGCGCGGGCCTCGTCCGCGTGCTTGCGGGCCTTGTCGAACGCCTCCGACGCGGTGACCCGCCCCACCTCCCGCACGATCTCGCGGTGGTCCACTTCGACCGCGACGAGCTTCTGCACGTCGCTCCGCAACTGCCGCTCGCGGGCCTGCACCTCGCGGGCCATCTTCGCGAACACGCGGGCCAGCGTGCCCAGCGCGTCGTCGCGCCCGGCGACCGCGGCCAGCAGCGCCGAGTCGAACTGCCCCTGCTCCACCAGCGCCGCCGCCTGCGTCAGGTCGGCCACCGCGCGCAGGTACGCGAGTTCCAGGTCGCGCAGCCGCCGCTTGTCGAGGCACGCGTTGATGCGGGCGTGGAGCAGCACCGGCTCGTAGGGCTTCTGGAGGTAGTCCTCCGCGCCCATCTCGATGCACCGGACCACGCTCGCCATCTCGTCCAGCGCGGAGATCATGATGACCGGGATCGCCTGAAGGTCCGGATCGGCCTTCATCTCCGCGAGCACCGTGTACCCGTCCACCTCCGGCATCATGATGTCGCACAGCACGAGGTCGAACCGGTGCTTCGCGACCTGCTCGAGCGCCTGCCGGCCGTCGGCGGCCTCGGCGGTCGCGTACCCGCGCTTGTTCAGCCGGCGGCACAGCATCACGCGGTTCGCGTCGTTGTCCTCGACCACCAGAATCCGCTTGGGGTGAACGACGCACAGTTCCTTCTCGTCCTCCGCCGCCGCCACCGCCGCCGCGAGCGGCACTTCCGGTTCGGCCGCCCGCGGCCCCGCGTGGAGGACGCCGGTGGCCGCCGCCGGGTCCGGTCCCGGCGACCCGCCGAAGTCGATCTCGTCGTCCGCCGGCGCCGGCGCGGACGGAGGGGGCGGCGGCGCGG
>JAYUBA010000237.1:0-2356 GCA_043741075.1 Frigoriglobus sp. | reverse complement strand
TGTTGTTGCTGCGCCCCAGTTCGTCGTAGGTCAACCTCTTGAGGCGCTTCGGATCGAGGGGATCTTTCTCCTGCAACAGCACGAGGCCGAAGCGCATGCTCGGCTCCGCGATCAGCGCGTCCCCCTGGTCGTGGAACAGGGGGGCGATCCGTGGCGTGAGGTCGGCGAGATCGTCGCCCGGCTCGACGGCGGCAGGGGCCGGGTCGCCTTTCTGGAGGAAATCACGGCCCGCCATCGCGAACAGCGTGACGACCATCGCGGCCAGCGGCACCAGGTCGCGCCAGCGCCTCGTCTTCCCGACAACCGGAGGAATGTCCTGTGTGGCGGCCTTCGCTTCCTGGGCCTTGCGGACGGGCAGGGGAGGGGGAGACACCGCCGTTGGCGCGGGAACGGGCGCGGGGTCAACGGTCAACACGACCGGGATGATGAAACGTCGGTTGCCGTTGGCCGTGACGATCACTCGGGCCGTGTGGGTTTCCCCGGCGCGGCCGGGCACCACGGCCACGACGAGAGGCAACGCCGCCGTGGAGCCTCGAGACTCCGCAGGGAGCGCCACGAGCCACGCCTGATCGCTCGCGGCATGGGCGTACACCGCGCGATTTTCCTGGGTCTTGACCTCCAAGACGTGCCGCAACGCCCCGCCTGCCACGCCGCGCAAGGCGACCGCCGACTCGGTCAGTTCGACGTTCGGAGGTCGGACCAGGCCCAGCGCCTCGAAGAACTGCTGGACCGCAGCCAGGCCCGAGGCGGTGGGGATTCGTACCGGGTAGGACCAGCCGTTGTCGCGATACCAGGCGGCCACCGCGCCCGACTCGAACAGCGAGGCGGCCTGCCGGGGCGAAGCGCGGGCCATCTCGGCGATCTGCCGGGGAGTCCGCGCCCCCGTTAGCATCCCTTCGGGGAACGCCTTGATCGGCACCTCGGCCTTGACCGGCACCTCGACCGTTCCGCCACTCCAAGTCAAAATCACCCGGCCCTCCAGCGGCTTGCCGCTTGCACGCAGCAACGAACCCACGACGCGCAAGGTCAGGGTCCGTTCGCGGAGGAACTGGAACGTCCGAGCCGCAGCAGCGCCGTCGCCCAGAGTCAGCCAGGGCGCGCCGTCCACCGCCGCCGAGCCGTGGAGCAGCCGCATCCCCCGGTTGACCAGCACGAGTTCCAGACGGCGCTCCTCGCCCGGACGCATCTGCCCGAAGTTCAGTTCCGCCGGCTCGACGCGAAGTCGCGGCGGGTCGAGGACGCCAAGGGGCAGCCGGCCCAGGAAGTGATCCAGCCCACGGTCGGAGTCCGGTAGACCGGCGGCCTCGCGTGCCGCCATCGCCAGATCGGCCCGTCCCAGGCCACCCAAGAAGCGCTCCAGCTCTCCCCGGCGGAGCAGTCCGACCGCCTCCCCCCAACGCTCCTGGCAGGCACGCGCCAGCTCACCGAAGTTCTGGCACACCCGATCCCCCGCGAAGGCGAACGGCGTGGTGAACGGGCGCTGGCCGTGATCCACCGGCCCGGTCACGAACCACGACCCGCCGAGAGGTTCGCCGTCGAAGTGGCAGAAGACGGCCGCGTCAGGGTTTCTCCGCGTACACCGGGTGCAGGTCTGCGTCATGTCGCACTCCAAGGCCGCGCTCACCCTCACGGGGCCGGCGACTCCACCCGCTCGGGTGCCTTCGGCTGCGGCTCGTCGGGTGTCGGCACCCGCTGGGGGAAAGGGTCTTTGACCTTGCCGAGCAGTTTCAGGCGGGCCGTCAAGTCCTCGGCGACGTTCACCCGCTTGAGGAACAGCAGCGCGAAGCAGGTGCCGATCGGCTCGCCCCAGCGGTCGGACCAACTGCCGTTGGGGTTCTGCACGGCGAGGAGCAGCTTCGTCCCCCACCCGTGCCAGTCCTCGCCGCCGATGGTCTTCAGGCCGTACAGGACGGCCACGCGCTCCAGCGACCAGAGGTAGTACATGTCGCCGTCGCTAGCGGCCCCGATCGGCGACCCTTTCGGGCGGTTCGGGTTCGGTATCGGCTCCTTGGCGGCCCGGCGCAGCGTCCCGCTGAGGAACCGCAGGGCCTTCTCGGCCTGGGGGTCCGCCACCGGCCCCGCCGGCGGTTTCCCCTCCGGATCGACGCCCAGCGCCACGGCGAGGCCGAGCAGCCCGGAGCATGTCATCGAGTCGCGCGGACCCTGGGCGAATTCCGGCCGGACGTAGGACCAGGAGCCGTCGTCCGCCTGGGTGGCGCGGAAGCGGGCTCCCACGAGGGCCAGCGAGCGGTCCACGGGGACGCCGTGCTTGCGGGCCACCCACAGGCCCATGGCGGCGAACTGGGTCACGGAGTTGTCGTCGTGCGGCGCGCCCTTCCAGGCCACTTTCTGCCCT
>JAYUBA010000236.1:0-2362 GCA_043741075.1 Frigoriglobus sp. | reverse complement strand
CCCTTCCCTTCAGGGAGGGGGGCCGGGGGGGTGGGTCCGCGTTGCAACTCGCTGGCGAGCCAGTCGAGCAGTTCGGGGTGCGTGGGCTGCTCGCCCTGCACGCCGGTTTCTTCGAGCGAGCGGGCGATGCCGTAGCCGAAGAACATTCTCCACAGCCGGTTCGCGGTGACGCGGGCCGTGAGCGGGTTCTCCGGGGCGACCGCCCACTTCGCGAGGTCGAGGCGCGTGTACCGCGCCTGCCCGGCGGCGAGCGGCGGGAGCGGCGGGAGGAAGCCCGGCGTGTTCGGCTTCATCACCGGGCCGGTCTCGTCCAGCCAGTTGCCGCGCGGCAGAACGCGCACGGTGCGCGGCACCCCGCTGACCGTGATGAGCACCCGCGGCACCGCGTTCTCGAACGCGACTTTCGCGGCGGTCGCGACGGCAATCGCGTCGCGGGCGGCCTTCAGGTCGGGCGCGTTGTCGCGCGCGAACGCCGCCAGCCGCGCGACTTCCGCCGGTAGCCGCTTGTCGGCGGGCTTCGCCAGGATTGCCTTCACGTCGGCCGGAACCACAACTACCGCCGGAGCCTTCTTCGCGACGACCGGGTTCGGCCACTTCTCGGCGTCCGCGAACGCGGTGAACGCTTTCGCCGCGGTCTCCAGCTTCGCCTGCGCGGCGGTAACCGCGTCGGCGACGCGCGTCAGCCCGGCCTCTTGCTCGGCGGTCATCGGGATCGTCGTGCCCGGCCCGCGGCCCCCCACCGCCGGCTCCTGGATGTCCGCGAAGAACGCGGCCGTCGAGTAGAAGTCCTTCTGGGTGAACGGGTCGAACTTGTGGTCGTGGCACTCGGCGCACATGAGCGTGCCGCCGAGCCACACCTGCCCGAAGTTGCGCACCCGGTCGGACGCGTACTTCGCCTCGTACTCCTTCGCCTGCGCGCCGCCCTCTTCCGTCGTCTGGAGCAACCGGTTGTACGCGCTGGCGATCCGCTGCCACTTCGTCGGGTTCGGCAGAAGGTCGCCCGCCAGTTGCTCGACGGTGAACTGGTCGAACGGCTTGTTCGCGTTGAAACTCTGGATGACGTAGTCGCGGTACGGCGACACGTTCATCGGGTTGTCGCTGTGGTAGCCGATGGTGTCGGCGTAACGCACGAGGTCGAGCCACCACACCGCCATTCGTTCCCCGTAGTGCTCGCTCGCGAGCAGCTTATCGACGATCTTCTCGTACGCCTTCGGGTCTTTGTCTTCGACGAACGCGCGCACGTCGGCGGGCGTGGGCGGCAGGCCGGTGAGGTCGAAGTAGAGGCGGCGGATGAGCGTGACGCGGTCCGCTTCCTTCGCCGGTGCGACGCCCGCGGCTTCCAATCGCGCGAGGACGAACGCGTCGATCGGGTTCGTGATTCGGGTTTTGGTCTTTGGAAGCTCCGGCTTCTGAAGCCGGGTGAACGCCCAGTGGTCGGAGTACTTCGCGCCTTCCGCGATCCACCGCTTGAGGGTCGCGATCTGGTCCGCGGTGAGGGCCGGCTTCTTCAGCTTCGCCGGCGGCATCCGCACGTCCGGGTCGGTCGAGCACACGCGCTTGAAGAGTTCGCTCTCGTCCGGCTTGCCGGGGACGATGGTGCCCGATTTGAGCGCCTCGTCGCGGAGGTCGAGCCGCAGTTTCGCCTTGCGGGCCTTTTCGTCCGGCCCGTGGCACTGGAAGCACTGGGTCGAGAGGATCGGCCGCACTTCGCGGGCGAAATCGACCGGCGCCGCGACGGCCGGGCGGGCGAACAGCGCGGCACATGCGACGGTGAGGAGGGTTCGCATGACGGTATTGTGGTGGGTTGGCGAGCGGGTGAGAAAGGGATTATAAACCGGCCTCGGCTTGAACGCGAGGGGCCGATGTGGGAAACTTTCTTCCTCTCCACGTGTTAAACGTCCGATGGTTCCTGCCGATTCACTTGACCGGAGAACGGTATGCGTTCGCGTCTCGCGCTGGGTGCGGTGGTGCTGGTCGCCGTGGGGATGACGTTCGCGTTCGCGGCGCGGGCGGAGGAACCGAAGAAGCCGGCCGCGGAGGAACCGAAGAAGGCCGACAAGGTGCCGTCGTTCAAGACGGACGTGTCCCCGCTGCTCAACAGCGCGTGTTCGGCCTGCCACGCCGGCATCAAGAAGAAGGCCGGGCTGGACGTGACCAATTACGACTCGATCATGAAGTTCGTCAAGGCCGGCGACCCGGACAAGAGCAAGCTGCACAAGTCGCTACTCGGCAAGGGCGCGAAGCTGATGCCGCCGAAGAACCCGCTGTCGGGCGACCAGATCGCGGTCATCGACGCGTGGATCGCGGCCGGCGCGAAGAAGGACTGACGCGTGTGCGTCGGATCGTCGCGGAGCGACTCGCC
>JAYUBA010000235.1:0-7872 GCA_043741075.1 Frigoriglobus sp. | reverse complement strand
CCCGGTTGAACGCCCGGCCCATCTCCTGGCCCGGCCCGATCATGACGCCGGCGATGACGACGAAGAACAACGCCCCGACCAGCTCCATCGGCACCGCGAACGGGAGCGGGTTCTTGAGCGTGACGGACGTCTCGGTGCCGAAGTACACCACGTCCGGCTTGGCCTGGTTGCCGACCGCGAACACCGCTTGGAGGGTGTTGGAGAAGTTGTCGATGAGCAGGCCGCCGACGACCCCGACGAGGAGCCAGTACGGGGTGTAGCGGAGGAGGTCGGTGCGGCGGCGGGCGACGAGGCAGCCGACGGACATGCCGACGAAGCAGGCGAGCAGGACGAGGTTGACGAAGAAGGTGAGGAACAGGACGTGGGACGGGAACCAGCGGATGCAGGCGAGTTCGAGGAACAGGACGAGCCACGAGACGAGGAACAGGTCGAACGCCGGGCGGTCGCGCATGGGGGCAGACTCGGTGGGGGCGTCGGGTGGGGTGGGCGGAAGCCGTCCGGACGGTGTACGAACGGCCCGCCGCCGCGGACACCCTTGCGGGTGGGCGGCCCGACCGATGTTCCCGCGCGCGACGTTCTAACTTGTGCTGACGTTCCACGTAGAACGGTTGGGATGACCGGGCGCCACGCTCACGGCCGGGTTCATCTCCAGATCCGCAGTTTCCCATCGGTACCGATGCCGGCGAGCGTCCGCCCGTCCGGCGCGAACGCCACGCACTTGACCTGGGACTGCCCGACTGGGAGTGTCAACACGTCCTGGAGGCTGGCGGCGTCCCAGATTTTCACCGACCCGTCGGTGCTGGCCGTGGCGAGCGTCCGCCCGTCCGGCGACGCGGCCACACCGAAGACTCCGCCCGTGTGTCCGCGGCCGGTGTAAAGCAGCTTGCCCGTCGCCGTCTCCCACGCGCGGACGAGGGACGACTCCCCGGTGTACACCGTCTTGCCGTCCGCGGCGAGCGCGAGCGATAACACCGGATCATTCGGCCCGGTCTCCCACCGGAACTTCTCCTTGCCGGTGCTCATGTCCCACAGGCGGACGGTCTTGTCGTGCCCGGCGGTGACCAGCGTGGCGTCGTCTAAGGAGAAGGCGACCCCCATGACCGCCTTCTCGTGGCCGACCAGTTGGAACCGCTCGACGCCGGTGTCCGGGTTCCACACGCGCACCACGCGGTCTAACCCGCCGGACGCGACGAGCCGGGTCTTGTGAGACACGGCGACGCACCGCACCTCCTGCGTGTGGCCGGCGAACGTCCGCCGCTCGGTCCCCGTCTTCGCGTCCCACACCTTGACCGCCCCGTCCGCCGCCCCGGACGCGAGCACGTCGCCGGCCGGGGCGTATGCCAGGGCGAGCACCTTGCCCTTGTGGCCGCCGAGCGTGCTCCGCAGCTCGCCGGTCGTCGCGTCCCACAGCTTGATGTCGCCCGTCACCCCCAGGAGCCCGCCGCCGGTGGCGAGGGCGTTCCCGGCCGGGCTGCCGGGCGGGCTGAACGCGACCGCGTAACCGATTAGGTGTGCCGGGACGGTCGCGGCCTCCGCGGTCGGGGCCATTCGCCACAGCCGCACGGTGCCGCCCGCGTCGGCGGCGACCAGCACCTTCCCGTCGGGCGAGAACGCGACCGCGGCGACCCGGGCGGCGCCTACGTCCAGCCCGTACCGAGTCGTGCCGGTCTTCGCGTCCCAGAGGCGGACCTGCATCGCGGTCAGGCTGCCGCCCTCGTGCGCGGTGGCGAGGGTCGTGCCGTCCGGCGAGTGGGCGACGCCGTACACGCCCGCCGCCAGCCCGTTCTTCGACCGCACCTCCTTGTTGTCTGCGGCCCACGTCTTGATGATCCCGTCGGCGTTCCCGGCGGTGACCGTCTCGCCGTCCGGCGCGAAGGCGACGGAGGTGACCCAGCCGTCGAACTTGAGGGTCGCCCGGTCGCGGCCGGCGGGCACGTCCCAGAGGCGGACCGTGCCGTCGGCGGCAGCGGATGCGAGGACGGCTCCGTCGGGGCGGAACGCCAGCGCCGACACCGGCGCGGTGTGGCCGGTCAGAACCACCGGCGCGGCGTCGGTCGCGGCCTGGAGATCCCAGAGCTTGACCGGCGCCGGCCCTTTCTCCGCGATCGGGTTCCCCGCCCGACTCGCGGCCAGCCACCGCCCGTCGGGCGAGACGGCCACCGCCTGAACCCCCTCGGCCCACGCCTTGATGGTGCGCCGCGGCTCGCCGGTGGCCGCGTCCCACAGCCGCACGGTCCCGTCCAGGCTCGCGGACGCCAGCACGTCTGCCTTTGCGGCGAACGCGACGGCGGTGATCGCGGCGGTGTGGCCGGACAGCGCGCGGCGCTCGCGGCCGGTCTCGATGTCGAGCAGCCGCACCACCGGCTTCGGGCCGCCCGCCCCGACGGCGAGCGTCTTGCTGTCGCGCGACACTGCAACGGCCGTCGCCTTCTGGTCCGCCAGGGTAAGGTACTCCTGGTGGCAGAGTCGGTGGAGGACGCCCCACGCCACCTCGCGCATCTCGGGCGGGCAGGCGTCCGGGTCGTCGAGGAACTTCAGCCCGCGGGGCGGGTCGATGAACCGAAACTCGGCCGCGCGGCCGAGCTGCCCGAGGTACTGCACGTCCCGCACCCGCTTCTGCTTGAGCGCGGCCTCCTGCTGCGCGGCTTTCGTTTTGGCGTCGGCGATCTTACGGGCCTCTTCCTCTTCCAGCGCCTTGGCCTTGGCGGCCTTTGTCTTGTCGTCGGCGACCTTTGTCTTGTCGTCGGCCTTGTCGCGCTGCCCCGTTGCGGTCCCGGCTTGGTCGCTCAGTTCGGTGTTGCGTAAGAGGGTCCACAGCCACCCGGCGAGGACGACGGCCGCCGCCCCGCTCGCGACCAGCGCGGCGGCGGCCGGCTTGTTCCGCCGCGCCCACTTGTACCCGCGCTCGACCAGCCCGGCCGGGCGGACGCTGATCGGCTCGTGCCGCAGGTAGCGGTCGAGGTCGTCGGCCAGTTCCGCGGCCGTCGGGTACCGCCCGCCGGGCGATTTGGCGAGGCACTTCAGGCAGATCAGCTCGAGGTCGCGCGGGACCGCCGGGGCGAGCTTCCGCGGCGCGGCCGGCTCGTCCGTCGCGATCTTCAGCATCAGCTCCAGGGGGTTCTCGGCGGCGAACGGCCGCGTGCCGGCGAGCGCCTGGTACAAGATGACGCCCAGCGCCCACACGTCGGCCTGTGGGCCGACGAACTTGCTCTCCCCCTTCGCCTGCTCCGGGCTCATGTACGCCGGCGTGCCCATCACCTGCCCGGGGCGGGTCATCTCGGAGGCGTCGCCGCGCTTCACCAGCCCGAAGTCGGCGACCTTCGGCGCGCCGTCGGCGTCGAGCAGTACGTTCGCCGGCTTCAGGTCGCGGTGGACGATGCCGGCCGCGTGGGCCGCCGCGACGCCGCGGGCGACCTGCGACAGGAGGCGGGCGGCGGCGCGCGCCGCGGCGGCGGTGCGAACCGGCTTCCGGTCCTTGCCGAGGGGGCCGGCGAGCGAGCCGCCGGGCAGGTACTCCAGCGCCATAAACGGGCGGCCGTCGGTCTCGCCGTAGTCGAACACCTGCACCACGTTCTCGTGCTTGATGGCCGCAACCGCTTCCGCTTCGGCCAGGAAGCGGATCAGGTCGCCGCGGCTCGCCTGCCCGCCGCCGAGCATCATCTTCAGCGCGACGATGCGGTTCAGTTTGACGTGCCGCGCCTTGTACACCACGCCCATCCCGCCGCGGCCGAGTTCGCCGAGGAGCACGTACCCCGGTACGCCCTCCGCGGCGTGAGCCTGTGCGCTCTCTTCCAGGCGGGCGACATCCGATGGCGTGCGGGCGACGGTCCCGGTGCCCGCGGGCGTCTCGGACGCCGGCCGCGCCGCGGTGCGATTCGGGTCGGCGGAGCTTTCGTCCGCGGGGACGTGGTCGGACGTTTGCTCCGGCGCGGGGGCGGGTCCGCGCGGTACGGTGCGGTCCGGGTCGTTCTCGGACATGGGCGGCTCCATCTTGAGTTGTCGCGATTGTACCACGCGTGTGCGCCCGGTCGGCGTGCCTTTCTTCACCCCGCGCCTTATAACGATCCGCCACCGGCGACCCCCGGATTCGCGCCGGTATCACCTCGCACCGAGGCGCACCATGCGTCACCGTTTCGCAACACTCGCGGTCGCCGTCACCGTCCTGGGCCTCACCATGACTCCCGACACCATCGAGGCCGACGAGGGCATGTGGTTGTTCAACAACCCGCCCCGCGCCCAACTCAAAGCACACGGCTTCGAACCCACCGACAAGTGGCTCGACCACGTCCGCCTGTCCAGCGTCCGGTTCAACTCCGGCGGGTCCGGTAGCTTCGTCTCCCCGGACGGGCTGGTGATGACCAACCACCACGTCGCCGCCGGCGACCTCGATAAGGTTTCGACGCCGGAGAAGAACTACCTCCGCGACGGGTTCCTCGCCAAGACCCGCGCCGACGAGATCAAGTGCAAGGGACTCGAACTGAACGTCCTCATCGGCATCAAGGACGTGACCGCCGACGTGGAGAAGGCCGTCCCCGCCGGCACCCCCGCGGCCGACGCGTTCAAGCTCCGCACGGCGAAGATCGCCGAGATGGAGAAGGGTGCGGCGGACCCGGAGAAGAAGGTCCGCGCCGACGTGGTCACGCTGTACGCCGGCGGCCAGTACCACCTGTACACGTTCAAGAAGTACGAGGACATCCGCATCGTGTTCGCCCCGGAGAAGCAGGCCGCGTTCTTCGGCGGCGACCCGGACAACTTCGAGTACCCGCGGTTCGACCTCGATGTCGCCTTCTTCCGCGTCTACGAGGACGACAAGCCCCTCAAGTGCGAGCACTACCTGGCGTGGAGCGCCGCCGGCAGCAAGGCGGACGAGCTGGTATTCGTGTCCGGGCACCCCGGCCGCACCAACCGGGCGAACACGGTCGATGAGCTGAAGTACCTCCGCGACACCGGCTACCCGTACCTGCTGAACCGCCTCAACCGCCTCGAAGTGCTGCTCGGGTCGTGGGGCGCGCGGAGCGAGACCAACGCGCAGCGGTCCGAGGAGGAACTGTTCAGCATCCAGAACAGCCGCAAGGCGCGGATCGGCGGCCTCGCCGGCCTCATGGACCCGAAGCTCATGGGCCGCAAGGAGAAGGAGCAGGAGCGGCTGAAGATGTTCATCAACGAGCCGAAGGACGACAAGGAGTACCCCTGGCTGGCCGACGCGAAGAAGGCTTACGACACCATCGCGAAGGCCGAGAAGGTGCGCACGGAACTCATCAAGGGGATGACCGCGCTGGAGAACGGCGGCGGGTTCAACTCGCACTCGTTCTCGATCGCCCGCACCCTGCTCCGCGCCTCCGAAGAGTTGCCCAAGCCGGGCGGCGAACGGCTCCGCGAGTTCGCCGACGCCCGCCTCCCGTCGCTCAAGTTCGGCCTGTTCTCCGACGAGCCGATCTTTGAAGACCTCGAAACGCTCAAACTCGCCGACGGCCTCCAGTTCCTCGCGGTGTCGCTCGGGCCGGACAGCGACCTGGTGAAGAAGGTGCTCGCGGGCAAGTCGCCGCGGGAGCGGGCCTACGAACTGGTCAGCGGGACGAAGGTCCGCGACCCGAAGGTGCGCGAGGCCATCTGGAAGGACATCGAGGCCGCGGTGAAGGAGGGCAAGCCGTTCGACCTCGCCGCGCGAAACGACCCGATGATCGAGGTCGCCCGGCTGGTCGATCCGGCGAGCCGGGCGCTCCGCAAGCGGTTCGAGAACGAGGTCGATGAGCCGAAGCGGCAGGCGTACGCGGCGCTGGCGAAGGCGAAGTTCGCGATGGACGGCGACAAGGTGTACCCGGACGCGACGTTCACGCTGCGGCTCGCGTTCGGCAAGGTGCAGGGGTACACCGAAGACGGCAAAGCGGTGCCCGCGTTCACCACGATGGAGGGCTTGTACAAGCGGGCCGCCGAGCAGGGCAACAAGGGGCCGTTCGAGTTGCCGAAGCGGTGGGTCGAGCGGAAGGACAAGCTCGACCTGACGACGCCGTTCAACTTCGTCTGCACCGCGGACATCATCGGCGGCAACTCCGGCTCGCCGGTCATCAACAAGAAGGCGGAAGTGGTCGGGCTGATCTTCGACGGCAACATCCAGTCGCTGGTGCTCGACTTCATCTTCGAGGAGGAGGTGTCGCGTGCGGTGTCGGTGGACAGCCGCGCGATCGTGGAGGCGCTGCGGAAGGTGTACGACGCCGGCGCGCTGGCCGACGAGTTGACCGGGAAGAAGTGACGAGTCGGCGAGCGGCGCGGCGTCAGCCCGCCGGTTGAGACGAAGCCACCGGGACGACGACCGGCCGAAGAACGTGCGTACAATTCCATCACGGCGAGCGGGGGGCGTCAGCCCCCTGTTTGCGTTTCTCAACGAGAGCCACCCATGCCCGACGTTCGCGAAACCCCGCTCCTCGTCATCGGCGGCGGTCCGGGCGGCTACCCGGCCGCGCTCCACGCCGCCGACCACGGCCTCAAGGTCACGCTCGTGGACGAAGGCGCCAAGCTCGGCGGCGTGTGCCTCAACCGCGGGTGCATCCCGTCCAAGGCGCTCCTCCACACGGCGAAGATCATCCGCGAAGCGCACGAGATGGCGAACTACGGCGTCACCTTCGGCGAACCGAAACTCGACCTCGCCAAGCTCCGCGACTTCGTTCAATCGAAGGTGGTCGGTAAGCTCACCTCCGGCATCGGGCAGCTCACGAAGGGCCGCGGCGTCGATGTGGTGAAGGGCCGCGCGGTGTTTACTTCGCCCAACACGGTCGAAGTTTCCGGCGAGCAGCCGCAGACGATCCGGTTCCAGAACTGCATCATCTCGACCGGGTCGCTGCCCGCGATGCCGAAGGCGTGGGCCATCGGCGACGACCGCGTGATGGACAGCACCGCCGCGCTGCTCATGCCGGACATCCCGAAGCGGTTCCTGGTGATCGGCGGCGGGTACATCGGCCTGGAAATCGGCAGCGTGTACGCGGCGCTCGGCAGCAAAGTTACCGTCGTGGAGGCGCTCGACCGCATCCTGTTCATGGCCGACAAAGACCTCGTCGATCCGCTCGAACGGCGGCTGAAGACCGAGTTCGAGGCGATCTACACGAGCACGAAGGTGACGGGCCTGGAGGCGACGAAGGACGGCATCGCGGTGAAGCTCGAAGGCAAAGACGTGCCGGCGTCGCTGACGTTCGACCGCGTGCTGGTGTCGGTGGGTCGGCGGCCGAACTCCGCGGGCTTCGGCTTGGATAAGGCCGGCGTGACCGTGAGCGAACGCGGGTTCATTCCCATCGACAAGCAGCGGCGCACGAACGTGCCGCACATCTTCGCCATCGGCGACGTGGGCGAAGAGCCGGGCTTGGCGCATAAGGCGACGGCGGAGGCGCGGGTGGCGGTGGAGGTGATTCTGGGCGAACCGGCGGAGTGGCACCCGCGGGCGATCCCGGCGGTGATCTTCACCGACCCGGAGATCGCGTGGGCGGGCATCACGCAGCAGGAGGCCGTGAAGGGGAACGTGCCGCACGACGTGCTGACGTTCCCGTGGGCCGCGAGCGGCCGGGCGGTGAGCATCGCCCGCACCGAGGGCCGCACGAAGATGCTGGTCGATCCCGAAAGCAAGCGGGTGCTGGGGGTCGGGATCGTGGGCGCGGGTGCCGGCGAGATGATCGCGGAGGCGGTGCTGGCGATCGAGATGGGGGCGGTGGCGCGGGACGTGTTGGAGAGCATCCACCCGCACCCGACGCTGAGCGAGACCGTGATGGAGAGCGCCGAAATGGCCTACGGTGCCGCGACCCACGTCGGCAAGCCTCGCAAAGCGGTGAAGTGAAGCCCCCGGAGCGGGGGGCGTAAGCCCCCTGTGTCCTTCGCGGCGCGAATACT
>JAYUBA010000234.1:0-2363 GCA_043741075.1 Frigoriglobus sp. | reverse complement strand
GCCTCGGCATCGGCGGCGTCTACGTCGTTCAACCGCCATACCTGCTGTTCTACCCCGACAAGAACGAAGACGACGTGCCCGACGGCGACCCGGAAGTGCTGCTCTCCGGGTTCGGCATCGAGGACTCGCACTCGCTCGCCAACTCGCTCCAGTGGGGGCCGGACGGCTGGCTCTACGGCGCCGCCGGCAGCACGAGTACGTGCAAGATCGCGAACCCGGCACAGGCGAGCCCCGACCGTAAGGGAGGGGGTGACCCGCTCATCGAGTTCCAGCAAGGCATCTGGCGCTACCACCCGAAGACGAAGCGGTTCGAGCTATTCAGCGAGGGCGGGGGCAACACCTACGGCCTCGACTTCGACCGCAACGGGCAGGCCATCGCGGGCACCAACTGGGGCGGGGCCGCGTGCCTGCACCAGATGCAGGGCGCGTACTATGTGAAGGGGTTCAGCAAGCACGGCCCGCTGCACAACCCGTACACCTACGGCTACTTCGATCACGTCCCGTACACCGGCTTCAAGGGCGGGCACGTCACCTGCGGCGGCGTGCTGTACGACGCGGACGTGTACCCGGAACAGTACCGCGGCCAGTACATCGCCGCGAACCTGCTCTCCAACGCGGTCTACTGGCACAAACTCGACGCGCACAAGTCGAGCTTCAAGGCCAGCCACGGCGGCGACCTGATGACCACGGACGACCAGTGGTTCCGGCCGATCGACCTGATGCTCGGCCCGGACGGCTGCATCTACGTCGCCGACTGGTACGACAAGCGCGCGGCGCACCTCGACCCGGTGGACTCGTGGCACAAGTCGAGCGGGCGCATCTACCGCATCGAGTACAAGGGTGGCCCCAAGTACGAGACGTTCGACCTGCGCAAGAAGAGTACCGCGGACCTCGCGGAGCTACTGAAGAGTCCGAACAAGTGGTGGCGGAACGAGGCGCGGCGGCTCATCGCCGAACGCGGCGACGCGAGCGTTCACCCCAAGCTGCGGAAGTGGCTGCTCACGGAGAAGGGGCCGCTCGCGCTGGAGGCGCTGTGGGCGCTCGCGTCCTCCGGCGGGTGGACGGAAGGCGACTTCGAGATCGTCGGCGAGCACGCCAACGAGTACGTTCGCGCGTGGATGATCCGCCTCATCGGCGACGACGAGAAGGCGTCCGAGACGACGGCCACAGCGTTCGCCCGGCTCGCGGCGGCCGAGACGAGTCACGCGGTGGTGGCGCAGCTCGCCTGCACCGCCCGGCGGCTCACCCCGCAGCAGGAGGTCGCGATCGGCGACGCGGTGTTGGTGAACCCGATCCTCGGCGACGACCCGCAGTTGCCGCTGCTCGTGTGGTGGGCGATCGAGGACGCCAACCGCCGCGACACCACCGACACCATCCGGTTCCAGTACCCGACCGACCACCCGAAGCTCGCCGACTTCTTCAACGAGCGCGTCGCCCGCCGGCTGATGTCCGGAAACATCTCCCGCGGCACGCAGCGCGTCGGGACGACTTTCGAGCTGGCCAAAGAGTACAGGGGCGATTTGAACGCCCCGCTCCGCGGGATCGCGACCGCCCTCCAGGCGCACCCGCAGGACGCGGTGCCGCCGGCGCTCCGCGCCCCGCTCGCGGAGTTGCTCAAGAAGAACCCGAAAGACCTGCTGGTGCTGGAAGTGCTGGCGCGGATGAAGGACGCCCCGGCGCGGGCTACGCTTCGCGAGATCGTCGCGGACGAGAAGACCGCCGAGGGCACGCGGCTTAAAGCCATCGACCTTTTACGGCAAGTTCGCGACCCGCGCTCCGAAGAGTTGTTCCTCGAACAATTCGCGAGCGCGAGATCGGACGGCTTGCGCAGCGGGCTGCTCGGCGGGCTGGAAGCGTTCGACGCCGCGTCCATCGGTCAGAAGGTGCTGGCCGGCTATTCGACCTACACGCCCGCGGTGAAGAAGCGGGCGGTGCAATTCCTCCTCACGCGACCGGCGTGGGCGATTCTGCTCCTGAAGGAATTCGACGCGGGCACGTTCCCGAAGGCGGACGTCACCGTCGATCACGCCCGCGCCGCGATCGGACTCGGCGACAAGGCCGTCACCGCCATCGTGGAGAAGCACTTCGGCAAGCTGGCCGCGTCCACGGCCGGCGAGAAACAGGCCCGCATCGGCGGGCTGAACATCGCGCTGAACAAGGAGAAGGGCGACCCGGTTCGCGGCAAGGTGCTGTTCACCAAGCACTGCGCCGCGTGCCACCAACTGCACGGCGAGGGCGGGAAGGTCGGCCCGGACATCACCACCGGGGACCGCAAGAACCGCATGTACCTGCTGGCGAACATCGTCGATCCGTCCGGCTACATTCGCCCCGAATACGTGACGTACAGCGTGCTCACGAAGGAC
>JAYUBA010000233.1:0-2363 GCA_043741075.1 Frigoriglobus sp. | reverse complement strand
CCGCGCCGCCGGCGCGCTGCCCATCAACTTCGCCGCCACCCGCCAGCCGCAGACCGCGAAGGACCCGGCCAAGCGGAAGCTCGCGACCGTCGCGCTGCTCGCCGGGCTGCTCCTGTTCGCCGGCGGCGCCTACGGCTACCTGAAGGTCGGCGCCGGCGACGCCCGCGTCGCGGCGCTCAACGACGAGAAGACCGCCCTCGCCGAGAAGGTGGCCCAGGGCGCGCCGGCCGCCGCCCGCCTCAAGGCCATCGACGGGTGGTCGAAGCGCGAGGTGGTGTGGCTCGACGAGATGTACGACCTGGCCGACCGGATGCCGGCCGACGACGGCGTGCGGGTGTCCAGCTTCACCGGCACCCCGACCGCGCTGGGCAAGGACGGCAAGCAGGACTCGCAGGCGCGGCTCGAGCTGAAGCTGGCGGCCGTCAACACCAACGCGGCCAACGCCCTCACGTCCGCGTTCGAGCGGGACAACACCACGCCCAACAAGTACTACGTCGGCTCCTTCACCGTGATCGGCGGACTCTTGCAGGCCAGTGCGGGCAGCAAGCACAACCAACTGGTGACGCTCATCGCGAAGGTGAACCACCGCGAGCCGAGCCAGTTCGAGCGGAACGCGCGGTTCGCCCCGCCGAAGCGCACGTCCGGCTTCGCCGGCGGGGCCGCCGTTCCGCCGCCGTCGCCCGAACCGCCGGTGGAACCGGGCGAGGAGCCGGTCCCGTAGCCGCCGACCGACGGCCCGCAGCACCCCGCGTCACCCCCGCACCGACCCCGCGAGCAGGCTCCGACACCGATGAACTCCCGCGAGCAAACGCTGGCCCTCGTCCTCCTCGGCGCCATCCTGCTGACCGTCGGCGCGGTCGGCGGCTACCTGTTCGTCTGGCAGCCGCTCCAGAAGCAGAAGGAGGCCGCGGAGGCGCTCACCAAAGAGATCACCGACCTGGAGGCGCAGAACGCCGCCCAGGCCGAGACGACCCGCCGGCTGGCCGTCGCCCGCGTCCGCAGCTTGCCGGCCGACGAGGCGCTGGCCCGGCGCGAGTACACCGTCGCGCTGGAGCGGCTCATCGAGGGTGCCGGCATCCCCAAGGGGTACACCATCAGCCCCAAGTCGGTGGACAACTCCGCCCGCAGCGTCCCCGAGATCGCCAAGGGCAAGCCGGTCTACACCCGCGTCGCCTACGAAGTGGTGTTCAAGAAGGCCGACATGTGGGCCGTGACGGACTTCCTCCGGGGGTACTACCAGCTCGGCCTGCTCCACCAGATCACCGCCGTCACCATCAAGAAGGACGAGGACCCCGGTTCGAAGAACGCGGGCCGGCGGAACGACCTGACGGTCACCCTCACCACCGAGGCCATCCTCGTGGACGGGGCCGACGCGCGCCGCACGCTGCTCCCGGTCCCGACCGCGTTCGCCGCGATCGGCGGTGCCGCGATGTACCGCGGCATGGCCGCGACCCCGGAGGCCGGGCGCGGCGTCCACCCGCAGATTCTGGTCCCGGTCCTGTCGCCGTCCGCCCGCGACTACTCCCTGCTGGTGCAGAAGGATCCGTTCAACGGCCCGCTCCCGGCGGGCCCGCCGTTCAAGCTCGCGAAGATTTCCGACGTGAAGGTCAAGCCCGACGAGCGGCCCGCGCCGGTGAAGGTCGCGGTGAGCGGCGACGGCGCGTACGGCGCGCGGGTCACCGCCACCGCCGCCGGTTCGCTGTTCGCCGAGGGCGCGCTGAAGGTGGACCCCAAGACGCTCGCCGTCGAGTTGCCCCGTCCCGTCGCCACCGAGGGCACCGCGACGGTCTCGGTCGTCGCCACCGCGTCCGACGGCCGGGCGACGGAGAAGACGTCGTTCAAGGTGTCCCTGGAAGGCGAGGACATCTCGGCCCACGTCGTCCTGATCGGCGTCGTCCCGCGGTCCGACGGCACGGCGTGGGCGCGGATCACGGACAACGCGAACCGGTACCGGTACCAGATCGACGCCGGCCCGACCGGGATCAAGGTCGCCAAGGAGGAGATCTTCATCTCCCGGCGCGGGTGGGAAGCGGTTGACGACCACAAGCACCCGCCCGGGGTGATGGTCATCTCCGACAAGCTCAGCAAGACGCACCGCACGTTCAAGGTGATCGCGGTGGACGGCGACGGACTGGTGGTCGCCGACCTCAAGCCGGGCACCTCGGGCGCGCCGCCGGGCGGCAAAGGCGGGATGGGCGCGCCCACGAAGCCGGGGCCGGCGGGCCCGATCGTTGCCGGGCCGCCCGCGCCGAAGTACTACCGCTGGGGCGTCGGGCAGTCGCTCCTGGCGCTCAAGGCGATCCCGGAGGACGAGGCGAAGAAGATCATCAAGCAGGCGGACGCCGGCGGCCCCGTGTCCGGCG
>JAYUBA010000232.1:0-2364 GCA_043741075.1 Frigoriglobus sp. | reverse complement strand
GCCCAACGTTCAACATCGCCCCGGTTCGGTCGTCCTGACATGGCTCGCCCCCGCCTCAACTCCTTGGCGGGGCTATCATAGCAACTACAACTGTAGGATTAGAGGCTATCCGAAAAGTTTTCCCTTGAAAATCGGTGATTTCGGTCGGGGCGGAGTGGCCGTGGTCACGATTTCACTGCGACTTCGCGAATCGTAACCGTTCATCCTGTGCAGAGCATTGGTCCTGCTGAACCCACCCGGTGAGCTGCGATGGACCGGCTCAGGAACTCCAGCGCGTCGCGGCCCTGCAGCCGCAGCGTCCCCACCACCGTCAGGATCCGCTCGACGAACCGGCAGCCCTCTTGGCTCGCGCAGCCGAACGACTTCCGCCGCCACAGCACCGCCCGACGCTGCACCCGCTCGGCGTGGTTGTTGGTCGGCTCCACCCCCTCCGCCGATGTGAAGAGCCAGTACATCGGGAACTTCTCCTGCAGCCGCCGGCAAAAGTTCGCCAGCGACGCGTCGGGGCTGTAGCTCCCCTCCAGGAGCACTTCGCCCAGCGCCTCGATCGGCCCGGTCAACTCCGTCTGCAGCGCCTCCCGCGTGCATTTCCCATCTTTGAAGAGATGCCAGAGCTCGAAGACCGTCTTCTGCCCCGCCAGCCACCGCTCGCCCAGCCCCTTCGCCTCCCCGCCGAGTTCGATCCGCTTCTCCCAGTTCCGCTCCGCGTGGGCCCAGCAGAGCTGGCGCCGCTCCTCGGGCCAGTCGTCGTACACGACCCAGCGGTCGCTCACCAGGATGCCCGAGAGCTTCCCGAGCAGGTGGGTCAAGGCGTCGAGGTTCCGACGCGGGTGGATCAGGAACACCGCCGCCGTCCCGGTCGCGGCCGCCCAGAGCCATCGCTTCGAACCGCTCTGCTTCCAGCCCGTTTCGTCGACGTTCTTCACCGGGGCGTCGGCCACCGCCTTCCGCGCCTCTTGGTACGCGGGCTCCAGAGCCGCCGCCGCTTCGCGTTCGAGATTCGAGATCGTGCCGAGCGCGACCGGGACTCCGAAGAGCCCCTCGATGACCTCTTCGGCGTTGCGCTTGCTCAGGCCGAAGCTGCCGATGAGGTAGACGGCCGCGGCCGTCAGGTGCGGACCGAGACAGCGATTGCGGACGTCGGCGGGGATGGACGCCCGGGTGATGTGGCCGCAGGGGCAGGTGCGCGAATGGCCGCGGTGCTCGGTGATCTCGGCGAGGACCGCCGGCAACTCGGCGAGTTGGTGCCGCTTCGGGTCGGAGTCGTTCGGGATCGCCGCGAGCGACCCGGCGCAGGAGGCGCAGCGCTCGGGGGCGTGGTCGACGACCGCCTTCACGCGCTCGCTCGGCAGGAACTTTTTGAGGTGCGGAGCATGGCCCGGCTGCGCGCCGCGCGTCTTGCCGGTCGGCACCTTGGCCGGGGCGGGCGGCTGGGGTTCGTGGGGACGCTTGGGAGGGGGCGGCTTCAGGCGGTCTTCGAGGTCGCGGAGCCGGGTCTCGAGCGCGAGGATGCGGGCTTCGAGTTCCCGGCACCGGGGGCATTCGGGGATCGGAGGGGCGGGCGGGGCGTCCATCCCCGCAGTATGCCGGAGTCAAAGGGAAAGCGCAAGATCAAGCGGGATGGGGTGAACGGTTACAAGGCAAGTACGGAATTGGCCCCTTCTCTCCCGAATACAACAGCCCAGAATGGCACGCGTACATCGAAGAATGGAATATCTGCAAGGCCGTTTCGGATTTAACGAATTCCGATCCGGCGGAAAGCTGGAATGCCGTGTATGATCTCAACGCGGAATGGGAGATGTGCAGATACATCCGCGACGTCTTCGGCAATCCCTTCCGCCCCGTTGTCGCGGATCCCGCCTGGCTCACACCCACCACCGTCGCCATCGCGACGGCCATCTACGCCGACCGCGCCTTCGACCGCATGCCGATCCTCGCCGATGCGCTGGAGGAAGCCGGCTGCGTGAATGCGGATGTCCTGCTCCACTGCCGCGGCGGCGGTCCGCACGTCCGCGGCTGCTGGGTCGTCGATCTGCTGCTTGGGAAGGAGTGATACAGAAATTGGGTTAGTCCGACGCGCAAGCGAGGTAGTCTCGAAATCCGAGGGCGTAAGTCAGTTGCCCCGGTCGCGCACTTCTTCGTCGAGACTACCTCGCTTGCGCGTCGGACTAACCCCACTCCGCTATCGCGACGTACCCCACCCCGTTTCCGCGACGTACAATACCTCCACAACGGCTGGAGGCCCGGCATGAGTTCGGCGACCGATGAAATCCTCGACCTGGTTCCCGCGGCGGAACCGCGCCCCGAAATGGCGAAGCCCAAGATCGCCAACGTCTCCGGCCGGCTCGGCACCCTGCCGGGGAA
>JAYUBA010000231.1:0-2364 GCA_043741075.1 Frigoriglobus sp. | reverse complement strand
GCACGCACATCCCGCGAAGCCGCAAGCGGCTCCCCGCTCCCTTCAGATAGGGGGGTAGGGGCTTCATCCGCCAACGGCCACGCGCTGCCGCCGGCGGCGCCGTCGGTGCGGATGCTCGCCCGCAAGCTCGGCGTCGATCTCGCCGCCGTCCGCGGGTCCGGGCCGCACGGCCGCATCCTCCTCGACGACCTCACCCCGTACCTCACGCCCCGGCCCGCGAACGGCACCCGCCCCGCGTCCGCGCCGAGCGGAACCGACACCTCCAAGTTCGACTTCGGCGTCGCCGGGACGCGGCAGAAGCTCATCGGCCTGCGGCGCAAGATCGCCGAGCACATGGTCGAATCGAAGCGGCACATCCCGCACTACTCGTACATCGACGAGTGCGACTTCTCCGACGTGGTCCGCCTCCGGGCGCACCTCCGCGAGCCGCTCGCCAAGGTCGGCGTGAAGCTCACGTACCTCGCGTTCTTCGTGAAGGCCGTGTCGCGGGCGCTCAAGGAGGTGCCCATCGTCAACAGCACGTTCGACGAGGCCGCCGGTGAGGTGGTCCTGCACGACCGGTACAACATCGGGGTGGCGGTGGCGGCGCCCAACGGCCTCATCGTGCCGGTGGTGAAGGACACCGACAAGAAGGACGTGGCGACCATCGCGACCGACATCGAGCGCCTGAGCGGCGACGCGAAGGCCGGGCGGATCAAGATCGACGACCTGCGCGGCGGCACGTTCACGGTCACGTCGATCGGCGGCATCGGCGGGCTGATCTCCACGCCGATCATCAACCACCCGGAGGTCGGGATCATGGGCGTCGGGAAGGTGGTGAAGCGGCCGGTGTACGACGCGGCCGGCGCGCTGAAGCCGGCGGACATCGTGTACCTGTCGTTCTCGTTCGACCACCGCGTCGTGGACGGGGCCATCGGGGCCGCGTTCGGCAACGTGGTGATGCGCTACCTGCACGCCCCGGCGCTGCTGCTCCTGCCGGAGAAACTCGGTGGCTGACGCGCCCCTGAGCGGGGGGCGTAAGCCACCTGTGCAATCACTCACGTCAGTGGAACGACCCACACAGGGGGCTTACGCCCCCCGCTCGGGTCTCCTCGCCGCCGCGCTGTTCACCGCGTTCGCGGTGGTACAGGCGCTCACCCCCGGCACCATGCCGGACTTCTTCATCTTCCGCCTCGGCGCGGTCCTTACGGCCCGGGGCGAAAGCCCTTACGACATCCCGAAGGTCCGCGCGGAGGTGGCGAAGGAGTTCCCTGACCCAGACGCGGAGCCGAAGCCGGAGAGCTTCCTCAACAACTGCGGCTACTTCCTCCCGCCGCAGGCGACCGTGCTGTTCCTGCCGTTCGCGATGCTCCCGTGGCCGTATGCGAAGGTCGCGTGGGCGCTGCTTCAGGGGCTGGCCGGCTTCGCCATCGCGACACTCCCGAACCTGTGGCGAACGGATGACGCCAAACGAGCCGCGACCGGAAGGGAGCGGGCGTCGCTCGTCCCCAAGCTGGTGCCGTTCCTGCTGCTGCTGAACTTCCTCACGCTCGCGGTGGTGATGGTCGGGCAGTTTGCGGTGGTGTTCGTCGGGTGCGTCGCGGCCGGGCTGTGGTGCTTCGCCCGCGGCGACCGCCTCGGCGCGGCGCTCGGCGTGCTGCTGTGGTCGGTGGCGTTCGTGAAGCCGCACGTCGCGCTGCCGCTGATCCCGCTCGCGTGGTACCTCGGCGGGTGGAAGCGGGCCGCGGCGCTCGTCGGCGTGGTCGCCGCGTTCAACCTGATCGGCGCGACGCTCGTCGGCGGCTCCCCGCTGTTCCTCCGCGACTACCTCGACTACCTGGGCGGCAGCTTCCGCGCGGTGATGTTCAACCGCGCGGAGTTGAACTACGAAATGACGAGCTGGAACCGGCTTCTGTATGTGCTTACGGAGCAACACTTCGGCGACCGGTTCCTCATCGAGCAGACCGCGAAGACGGCGGTCGCGTCGTACCTGGTGTGGTTCGGGCTGGTGCTCGGCCGGTGCGGCATCGCCGGGGTGAAGCCGTCGGCCGCGTGGGCGCTGGCGGCGACCGCCGCGGGCGCGGTGTGGTGCCCGCAGGTACTCGGGTACGAGGCGCTCGCGCTGGCGCTCGCGGTGCCGTGGGTGCAAACCCTGTTCGCCGACGGCCGCCGTGCATACGGCTTTGCCGCCGTGCTTCTGCTGGGGTTGCAGGCGATTCCGTTCCAGGCACTCGACAAGATCGGGTTCGACTTCCACCGCCCGCTCGGCGTCGCGCTCTTCGCGGTGCTGGTGCTTGTGGCACCAATTAAGAAGGCGAGCGGCGCGGCGTAAGGGTGAACACAACCGGCGAGGCTCACGCCGCCCCGCTCGCCTTCTTCACTTCG
>JAYUBA010000230.1:0-2365 GCA_043741075.1 Frigoriglobus sp. | reverse complement strand
GGGGCCGGACTGGGCAAGACGGTCATCCTCACTGAACTGATTAACCGCATCGCGAAGATTTATAAGGGCTACTCGGTGTTCGCCGGCGTCGGCGAGCGGACCCGCGAAGGGAACGACCTCTGGCTCGAAATGCAGGAGACGAAGACCAGCGCCGCGGCCGACGCGAAGAGCGTACTCGAAAGCTGCGCGATGGTGTTCGGCCAGATGAACGAGCCGCCGGGCGCGCGGCTCCGCGTCGCGCTGTCGGCCCTCACGATGGCCGAGTGGTTCCGGGACGTGACCGGCACCGAGACACTACTGTTCGTCGATAACATCTTCCGCTTCTCGCAGGCCGGGTCGGAGGTGTCCGCGCTCCTCGGTCGGATGCCGAGCGCGGTGGGTTACCAGCCGACGCTCGCCACCGAGATGGGCGAGCTTCAGGAGCGCATCACGACGACGAAGGACGGGGCCATCACGTCGGTGCAGGCCGTGTACGTGCCGGCCGACGACCCCACCGACCCGGCCCCGGCCAACACGTTCCAGCACCTCGACGCGTTCATCTACCTGGAACGGTCGATCTCCGAAAAGGGCATCTACCCGGCCATCGACCCGCTCTCGTCGAACAGCCGACTCCTGGACCCGCAGTTCGTCGGGGAGCGGCACTTCGCGGTCGCCGACCGCGTGAAGCGCATCCTCCAGCGGTACCGCGAGCTGCAGGACATCATCGCGATCCTCGGCATCGAAGAGCTGAGCGAGGACGACAAGAAGAACGTCGCCCGCGCCCGCCGCATCGAGCGGTTCCTGAGCCAGCCGTTCTTCGTGGCCGAGCCGTTCACCGGCAAGCCCGGCAACTTCACGAAGCTCGAAGACACGATCCGGAGCTTCGAGGAACTGTGCGACGGCAAGTGGGACCACCTGCCGGAGGGGTCGTTCATGTACATCGGGATGATCGAAGAGGCCGCCGTCGCCGCCGAAGAGGCCGCGAAGAAGGCCGCCGAGCCACCGGCCACGGCTTAGCCGCGACGCGCAGCGGAGCGTGAGACGACCCCATGCGCTTCGACGTGCTGACGCTGTTCCCCGGCATCTTCGAGAGCTACGTCCGCCAGAGCCTCCTCGAAGACGCGATCCAAACCGGGCTGGTTCAGGTTCACGCCTGGAACATCCGCGACTGGACCCAGGACAAGCACCAACGGGTGGACGACCGGCCGTTCGGCGGCGGTCCCGGTATGGTGCTGATGGCGCAGCCGGTGGTAGACTGCGTCGCGGCGGTGCAGGCGAAGGCCGAACCGCCGGGCAAGTTGGTGATGCTCACGCCCACGGGCGAGCGACTCACGCAGCGGACGGTCGAGAAACTGGCCCAGGAGCCGCGACTGTTGCTCCTGTGTGGTCGGTACGAGGGCTTCGACGACCGCATCCGGCAGGTGTTGAACCCGTGGGAGATTTCCGTCGGCGACTTCGTGTGTAACGGTGGCGAAGTCCCGGCGATGGTGGTGATCGACACGGTCATTCGGCTGATCCCCGGCGTTCTGGGGCATGACCTGAGCGCCGCGGACGAGTCGCACAGCGAGGCCGGCCGGCTCGAATACCCGCAGTACACGCGACCGCGGGCGTTCCAAGGGTTAGAGGTGCCGGAGATTCTCCTGGGCGGGAACCACGCGGCGGTCGCGAAGTGGCGGCGCGAGCAGAGCGACCTGCGGAGCCGCAACCAGAACACGGCGAGCGGCGACGCCGCCGAGAACCCGAACAACTAGGCGAGCGGGGGGCGTGTGCCTCCTGTTCCACGCACAAGCGGAAAGGGAAGGTGGGCCATGATCTCGCCCTTCATGAAAATTATCGAGCAGGGGACGCTGAAGGCCGACGTGCCGGACTTCCGCGTCGGCGACCGCGTCGAGATTCACCAGAAGATCCTCGACGGTGCCAAGGAGCGCGTCCAGGTGTTCGAGGGCGACGTGATCGCCCGCCAGAACGCCGGGGCCAGCGAAACGGTGACCGTCCGCCGGTTGGTGCTGGGCGAAGGCGTGGAGCGCATCTTCCCGATCCATTCGCCGCGGATCGCGAAGATCGTGGTGAAGAAGGCCGGTATGGTCCGCCGCGCGAAACTGTACTACCTGCGCGACCGCGTGGGCAAGGCGACCAAGATTCGCGACGACGTGCAACGTCAGACCAAGATCGACATCAGCCTGAAGCAGGCCGCGGAAACGGCCTCGAAGGTCGCTCAGGAGGCCGCCGCCGCTGCCACCGCCGCGGGCGGCGAGAGCAAGTCGGCCAAGAAGAAGCGCGAGCGCAAGGAAGCCGAGGCCGCCAAGAAGAAGTAACATGGCCACCCCGCCGGCCGATTCCGACGCCCCACCCCCATCCGGCGGGTTCGCCCGCTGGCGGTGGTGGA
>JAYUBA010000229.1:0-2366 GCA_043741075.1 Frigoriglobus sp. | reverse complement strand
CCGACCTCCCCCTCAAGGGGGGAGGTCAGAAGAAAAGCCGCGCGCCACCGGACCGAGAACCGGCAACAGCCTATGCTCCGCTACGTCGCGTACCCGCTGGGCTACACTTGGGCGCTGCCGAACACGCTGCTCGGCGCGTGCTTCCTGCCGCTCGCGCTCCTCTCCGGCGGCGGGGTGCGGTTCGAGCGCGGCGCGATGGAAGTTCACGGCGGGTTCGCAAAGTGGTTCCTGCGTCGAATCGCGCGCGGGGCCAGTGCCATGACGCTCGGGCACGTCATCCTCGGCCAGAACCGCGACTGCCTCGACTGGACGCGAAACCACGAGCACGTTCACGTCGGCCAGTACATGCGGTGGGGGCCGTTCTTCCTGCCGGCGTATGCGCTGTCGAGCTTCCGGTGCTGGCGTAAGGGGCTGAACCCGTACCTCGACAACCGGTTCGAGAAGCCCGCGTTCAAGCAGTTCCCGTGCTGACCAACCGAGCAGTCAGACCGCCAGACCGCCAGACCGCCACTTCCCGTTGTGGCGGCCTGGCTTTTCACCGCGACCTTGTGAACTCCCGCACAAACCATTCGGCACCTCGCCACTTCCCGAAAGTGGCCCTCCTGCTCATCATACTCAGCGTGCACGTCCGAATACCAATGTCGGTTGCGTTCTGTTCAGGGAGAGTCGCCATGATCCTCGGTCTGCGCACGTGCATCTTCCGCGTCCGCCCGGAGCAACTCGAAGCCGCGAAGGCGTGGTACACGCAGGTCGCCGGCGGGCCGCCGTACTTCGACCAGCCGTTCTACGTCGGGTTCAACGTGGGCGGGTTCGAGCTGGGGCTTCAGCCGGAGGGCGCGCCGGGGCCGGGCGGAACGCTCGTGTTCTGGGGCACCGCGGACATCGCGGCCGAAGTGACCCGCTTCGTCGGCCTGGGCGCGACGGTGGTCGGTGAGGTTCAGGACGTGGGCGAGGGGATTCTGGCCGCGACCGTGGCGGACCCGTTCGGCAACCACGTCGGGCTGATCCAGAACCCGCACTTCGACGCGAAAGCCGTGCGGTGACTACGCCGCTTGCGGCTTCGCGGGATCGGCGGGCGGCGCGGTGCCCTTCCATCGCGACGGCATCACCCGCCACAGGTACAGTTCGATCCCCACGGCCGCCACGAAGATCACCACGCTGCCCCACTGCGAGAGCGTTAACCCCAGGCCGATGCTCGGCTCGATGCGGAGCGACTCGTTGATGAACCGGTGGACCGCGTAGCCCAACATGAGCAGCACCATCAACTGCCCGTCGTGCCGGCGGTACGGGTAGTACGCGAGCAGCAGCAGGATGAGCAGCCCCATGCTCACCGTCTCGTACAGTTGCGTCGGGTACAGGCCGACCGTCGCCGGCGCGAACGCCGGCAGGGTCAGCCCGTCCGGGTTCGCGTCGCCCTCCCGCAGGACCGCGAGCGTGAGCTTCGACTTGCCGCGCGGCCAGTCGCGGATGCCGTCCTCGAGCCGGTCGGTGGCGGTCACCTCCACGCCGGAGCCGCTGAGCACCATCCGCGCCTCGAGGTACGGTACGAGTTCCTCGAACTCGAGCCGCGTCCGGCCGCCGGGCAGGGTCTGAACCGGCTCCGTGTAGCCCTTCAGCCCGGCGACCGCGACGTTCACCTTCTCGTCCGGGCCGGTGAGGTCTACGAAGATCGAATTCGGCTTGTCGTTCACCTTCACCACGAGGTCGCCGGGCTTCACGCCGGCCTTCTCGGCGGGCGAACCGGCTTCCACCGCCTTGACGCGGGTGCGGGGGTCGTCGAGCGTGCCGAACTGCCCGCGCGACTCGGTCGTGAACCCCGTCGTGGTTTGCAGTACGTCTCGGCGCACCAAATCCTGTCGCGCGTGCGCCGGCAGCAGCGGGAAGTGCGCCGCGCCCAGCGGCACCGGCCGGCACTCCTCGCACGCCACCTGGCCCCAGCAGCAGCCGTTCAGGTAGCACCCGATGCGGCCGACGGCGAGGCCCAGCGCGAGCAGCGGGGCGACCGCGTCGGCCAGGCGCCACCCGTCGATGTGCAGCTTGCGGAGGATGAACCAGTAGAAGAGGCCGTACCCGATGACGCCGCCGAGCGCCGACCCGTAGAAGATGATCCCGCCTTCCCAGATTTTGAAGAACGCGCCGAGCAGCCCGCCGATGGACTGGTCCGGGAAGTTGCCCGCGTACTGGATCATGTACAGGACGCGGGCGCCGATGATGCCGGACACGAACAGCCAGATGACCATGTCCTGGAAGCGTTCGGGCGGCATGTCGGCGGTGCGTTTGGCGCGCCGCGACCCCCACAGGGTGACGGCGACGAAGCACACGAACAGCATCGCCCCGAACCCGTACATGGGGATGCCGTCGGGCGG
>JAYUBA010000228.1:0-2366 GCA_043741075.1 Frigoriglobus sp. | reverse complement strand
ACAAAGGAAGCAGGGCCTTACATCAATTCGGGAATCGCGTGGCCGTCCTTGCCGGGATAGATCGGCCTCCCGGCCGGCGTGTGCAGCGGCTTCGTCGTGTCGATGCCGAGCTTGGCGTAGATCGTCGCCGCGTAGTCTTCGAGCGTGTACGCCTTCGGGCTGACGATGTACCCGCCCTCGCGGTCGGTCTCGCCCACCACCTGACCGCCCGGCACGCCCGCGCCCGCGAACGCGACGCTGAACGCGTGCGTCCAGTGGTCGCGGCCCTTGCGGTCGTTGATCCGCGGCGTGCGGCCGAACTCCGTCACGAAGCACACGAGCGTTTCTTCCAGAAGGCCGCGCTGGTGCATGTCGCCGAGCAGCGCGGCGAACGCGCGGTCGGTGCTGCCCATCATCGGCCACGTCTGAATGCCCCACCGGCCCGCGCCGGCCCCGCCGCCCTTGATGGCGGTGTCCTTCGGCGAATAGATGTGGTCGTGGTGGTCCCAGTTCATGTTGCCGCCGCCGGGGTACTCGCGCGCCGGCGGCTCGCGGCAGTCGATGGTCACGAAGCGCACGCCGGATTCGATCAGCTTGCGGCCGAGCAGGTAGCACTGTCCGCGATGGCCGAGGCCGTACTCCTCGCGCAGCTTCAGCGGTTCGGCGCGCAGGTCGAACGCCTTCCGCGTCGCGGGGTTGGTGAGCATGTCTTCGGCCTGGTCGCGCATGCTCGTCAGCGTCTTCGCGTCCTTCGATTTGTCCGCGCCGGGGATGCCGACATCCAAGTTGCTGAGCAGGTCGGTGCGGTCCTTGAAGCGGTCGGGCGCGATGCCGGCGAGCGCGAGGTTCGGCACGGTCCACGACGGGTCGTGCGGCTTCCCGCCGGTCTTGAAGACGCGGTGTTGCGGCGGGAGGAAGCCGATCTTCGTGTTGTACTCCTGCTCGCTCGTGCCCGGCACCATGATGTACGGCGGCAGGTTACGCGCTTCGCTGCCCAGGCGCAGCGACACGACCGAACCGATGTCCGGCATCTCCTCCGCGCCGCCGGGCGCTTCGCCGCTGAAGACGTACTGCGACCCCTTCGGGTGGCTGTTGCCGATGCCCGGCTTCGGCTGCGTCATGCACCGGACCATGGTGAGCTTGTCCGCGTGCGCGGCGGTTCGCGTGAGCAGGTTGGTGAACCGCATCCCGCGCGCGGCGGTGTCGATCGTGTCGAACGGCGTGCGGTGTTCGGCGGGCGCGTCCGGCTTCGGGTCGAAGGTGTCCATGTGCGACACGCCGCCCTGCTCGAAGAGCACGAGTACCGACTTCGCCCGCGCCTTCTTGGCCGCCGCGAACGCCGGCTGCCACTGCGGGAGCGACAGCAGACCGCACGCGCTGAACGCGAGGAAGCTGCGGCGGGAGTGCGGGAAGTGCATGCGCGCGCTCGGGAACGGGATTGGTGGGCGCGGTCGGCGGGAGGGCAAGCTTATTGTGTCAGCGGGGAGCCTTTGTGGGAACGGGAAAATTCGGTCGTGTCTCAGTTTGTGGTGCGGGCGTCCCGCCTGCTCTTCGAGATGCAGGCCAGAGGCCCGCACCACAAACCAAACTGAGACACTACCGAAAATTCGGATCGGCGCGCGACAACGCGTCGGGCCGCGCTGTTGCACGGCCCGACGCGTTTGTCAGGGTGGCTCTTTCTGTGGATCAGAACCCGACGGCCGGACCGGCGGTCGCAGCGGGCACGGCTCGCGCCTTCCGACGCAGCGCGGCCGGCCGCGTCCGCGCCTCGGCGACCGCGCCCGCGGTGTACGTCCGCGCGGCGGCCTCGCGGGCGGCCTCGTCGGCGGTGAGGCACGGGTCGAGCAGCAACAGGGTCAGGACATCCAGGTCGCAGTCCATGATGGCGGCTCCTTCGCGGTTCGGGGTCGAGTGGCTGGTGATGAGTGAACGGTTGAGTGACGTTGGTTTGCGCCGACCGGTTCGCGGGTAAGAACTACACGCCCGCGGGTCGTTCTGAAACGGTTACACGGCGGGCGCGGTCGGCAGAGCGACGCCGCCCAGGTCGAGCCACCAATCGCCGTCGGTATTGGCGTCGAACGCGTCGTCCAGGAAGAACCGCGGGCGGCTGTCGTCCGCGTGGGTCGGATGGTTGTGATCGGCGGGGATGGTGGGAATCATCGCGGTCCTCGCGGGTCGAAGCGTCGGGCGTTTTTACTCGTTTCTGCCTGACTGTAGTGATTAAGGCACCCCCCGTGCCGCGGGCGGTCGCAATCCGCGCGAAACGGTCACGCGGCCGAAGTGGGCCGGCAGAACCCGCAAGCTCGTGGGCAGATTGCCCGGCTTGTCATACCGAACAGTGAAGCGCACCCCTCGTCTTTTGCTTTGACCTCCCCCCTTGCGGGGGA
>JAYUBA010000227.1:0-7895 GCA_043741075.1 Frigoriglobus sp. | reverse complement strand
GAGGGGGGCCGGGGGGGTAGGTTCTTCCGACCTGCTCTCGCTGGTCATCCCGGTTTACAACGAGCGCGAAAGCCTTGTGGCGCTGCACGCGGAGATCGCCGAAGTCGCGGCGAAACTGCGCGAGCGCGTCGAGGTGATCTTCGTGGACGACGGCAGCAAGGACGATTCGTGGCAGGTGGTACGCGAGATCGCCGCGAAGGACGAGCGCGTGCGCGGAATCAAGTTCCGCCGCAACTTCGGGAAGGCCGCGGCGCTCGCGGTCGGGTTCGCCGCGGCAAAGGGAAGTGTCGTCATCACGATGGACGCCGACCTTCAGGACGACCCGCACGAGATTCCGCACTTCCTGGAAAAGCTCCGCGGCGGACTGGACGTTGTAAGTGGTTGGAAGAAGGTGCGGCACGACCCGTGGCACAAGGTCATGCCGAGTCGCGTGTTCAACAAGTTTCTGAGCGTGCTGACCGGCGTGTACCTGCACGACCACAACTGTGGGATGAAGGCGTATCGCGCCGAAGCGCTCCGCGAAGTTCACCTGTACGGCGAGATGCACCGGTTCGTGCCGGTGCTCGCGTTCGCCCGCGGGTTCGCGGTGGGCGAACTGGTGATCCAACACCGCGCGCGGAAGTTCGGAACTTCAAAGTACGGCTGGAAGCGGTTCATCAAGGGCGCGCTCGACGTGATGACGGTGCGACTCCTCACCGGGTTCGGCCGCCGCCCGCAGCACTTCATCGGCGCGTGGGGGTTGGGCTTCGCGGCCGTCGCGCTGTTCGGCTTCTTCCTGCTCACCGTGAACGCGTCGGTGCGGCAATTTGAAGCGGACGCCGGCGCGGGGCCGTTCACGCAGGTGGTCGCGCTCATCCTCTCGGTTGGGTCAGGGTTGCTCGGTTCGCAGTGCCTGCTGACGGGGTTGCTCGCCGAAATGACCGTCGCGCGGAAGTGGCTGGACAACGATCCTTACAGTGTCGCGGAGTACACGGATGGCCGCTGACCCGTCCGACATGCGCCGCTCAGTGTTCCTGCTGCTCACCGCGGTGGCGGTGGCGATTGCCGCCGCGAAGACGGTCGGCGGAGAGAACGTGTACGAGCCGAGTCGCTACGCCGCGCCCGTCGGCAAGGACGGCGCGAAGGGCTACGGCTACGAAGCGGATCGGAAGTGGCCGGACACGCGGCCCGACCCGGTGCCGATGTTCAGCTCCAACGACAAGTCCCGGTGGGCGACAGTTCGGGCGCTGGTTCACGACAAGACGTACGTGATCGGCAAGCGGACCGTCCGGAACGATCCGAAGAGCGATACGGGCATCGTCGCGGAAGCGGCGTACAAGAGTACCGACGTGGTGTTGAACCCGGAGACGCTTGCGTTCTACTCCAGCAAGCCGCCGCTGATGGCGACCATCGTCGCCGGCGAATACTGGGTACTCAAGAAGGCGTTCGGGTGGGACATCGTCGGCGACCGGTGGCTCGTCATCCCCGCCATCGTGCTGACGTGGAACGTGATCCCGTTCGCGCTGTATCTCGTGCTACTCGGTCGGCTCATCGACCTGTTAGGGAAGTCCGACTTCGGTAAGCTGCTCGCCTTCACCGCCGCGGCCGTGGGCACGTTCCTCACCACGTTCGCGGGCACGCTAAACAACCACACCCCGGCCGCGTTCTGCGTGCTGTTCGCGAGCTACCCGCTGCTGAAAGCGATCATCGAGAACCGCGACATGACACCGGCGGGCTACGCGTGCTGTGGCTTCTTCGCGTCGTTCGCGGCCACGTTCGAGTTGCCGGCGCTGGCGTTCGTCGCGGCGCTCGGGCTGCCGCTGTTGGTCGCGCGGACGCGGAACACGCTCCTCTTCTTCCTGCCCGCCGCGCTCGTGCCGATCATCGCGCTGTACCTGTGCAACTACATCGCACTCGGAACCATCGAGCCGGTGTACGACAAGTTCGGCGGCCCGTGGTATCGGTTCGAGGGGAGCCACTGGTCGAAGCTCGACACGAGCGCGGCGAAGGGCTTGGACTTCAACGACGAGCCGACGACGGTGTACGCGTTCCACCTGTCGCTGGGCCATCACGGCTGGTTCAGCCTCACGCCGGTGTGGTTCGTCGCGCTCGCGGGGTTAATCGCGCTTGGTATTCGCAGCGCGCCGGCGGTGCGAAATCTCTACGGCCCGGCGAAGGGCACCGGGTGGACCGTCGAGATGTTCGCGGCGATGACGCTGGTGGTGTCCGCGGCCGTGTTCGCCTTCTACCTGACGCGGACGCAGAGCTACAACTACGGTGGCAACACGAGCGGGCCGCGGTGGCTGTTCTGGCTCATCCCGCTGTGGGTGCTGGCGATCCCGCCCGCCGCGGATTGGCTCGCGAAGAGCGCCGGCGGTCGGTTGCTCGGTGCGGTTCTGCTGGGCGCGAGTGTGCTGAGCGTATTCTACCCCGCGTGGAACCCGTGGCGGAACCCGTGGATTCTGCAACTGATGGAATACGCCGGCTGGCTGAGGTATTGAGTAGGACAGGCTTCCAGCCTGTCGTTATTCAGACAGGCTGGAAGCCTGTCCTACAAGAGCGACCCCATGAACGACCTGCTGCTGGTCTCGCGCCCGCCGGAGGCCGCACCGAAGCGCCCGCGTCCCGGCTTCTGGGAAGCGGGGGCGTGGTGCCTCGTGTTCATCGCGGCGCAGATGTTCGGGGCGGTGACGTGCGTGTGCGCGGTGTTCACCGCGTACGCGCTGGCCGCGCCGGAGCCGTCGAAGTTCATGCTCGACCAGATGGAGGGCTTCAGCAAGGCGGCCGATCCCAAGGCGCAGGGGGAGCGGCCCCCGATGCCGTTCGAGATCGGGCAGGCGCTCGCGTGGGGGATGCTCGCGGCCCAGTTCGCGGCGCTGGGGCTGATCGCGGTCGTCCTCCCGCGGCGGATCGGGCCGGACTGGAAGCGGCAACTCGGCGTCCGCCGCCCGGCCGGGTTGCACGTCCTGCTGGTGCTGCTCATCGTGCCGGGGTTCATGCTCGCCGCCGACGCCATTCAAACCACCTTCATCTGGGCGACCGACTTGAAGCCGCCGACGGCGATGAAGGCGCTCAACGGCATCTTTGGCAAGTTCCCCTGGCCGCTGACGGTGCTCGCGATCGCGCTCGGGCCTGGAGTCGTGGAAGAGTTCTGGTTCCGCGGGTTCCTCGGCCGCGGGCTGAGCGCGCGGTACGGCCTCGTGGCGGGCGTGCTGCTCACGTCCGCGTTCTTCGCGCTCATGCACCTCGACCCGTCGCAACTCCTCGTGTTCACGCTCATGGGCGCGTACCTGCACTTCGTCTACATCGCGACGCGCAGCATCTGGCCCGCAATCCTGTTGCACGCGATGAACAACGGCATCGCCGTGCTGCTCGTGCTGGTGTTGCCGCCGGAGAAGTTCGATCAACCGACGCCGGTCATCGTGCCGCTCGCGGCGCTCTCGCTCGTCATTTTCGGAAGCTTCGCACTGTGGACGAGCCGAGCGGAAGTGCAACCGGCATCGACCGCTACCGAAGGTTCAGACTGGAAGCCGGAGTACCCCGGCATCTCCGCCCCACCGCCGGAGGCGAACGTGCGGATCGGTTACGCAGAGGGCAGCCCGGTGGCTGTGCTCTTCACGTTCGTATCATTCGCCCTGGTTATGTACCTCGGCTACCGCTACCTGATTTGACGGCCGACGAACCCGCACCTCCCCGAATCGCGGTCGCACTGTTAGGGTTCGCGGCGTAAACTGGTATTACTCTTCCGCCGACTCATCCCGCCCGCCCGCCGACCACGAGGCCGATTCATGCGGTGGTTTTTCGCGCTGTGTGCCGCCGCCAGCGCCGTTCCCGTGCCCGCCGCCGATCCCGTCGCCAAGCCGACTTCCGCGCAGATCGAGTTCTTCGAGACGAAAGTGCGGCCGGTGTTGGCCGACCACTGCTATTCGTGCCACGGGCCGAAGAAGCAGAGCGCCGGCCTGCGCCTCGACACCGCCGCCGGGCTGAAGGCCGGTGCCGACAACGGGCCGGTGTTCGTGCCCGGCGACCCTGCCAAGAGCCGGCTCATCAAGTCCGTGAAGCGCGAGGGCGAGTACGCGATGCCGCCGAAGACGCCGCTCCCGGTCGCCGTGGTGGCGGTGCTGGCGGAGTGGGTGAAGGCCGGGGCCACGGTGCCCGACGACATCGCCAAGAACCCGACGCCCGACCCGAAACAACACTGGGCGTTCCAGCCGATCAAGGAACCGGCGGTGCCGAAACTCGCGGTGCCGGTTGCGAACCCGATCGACGCATTCGTTCTCGCGAAGCTCAAGGAGAAGGGGCTGTCGCCCGCGCCGCCGGCCGACCGCCGCACGCTCATCCGCCGCGCGTACTTCGACCTGCTCGGCCTGCCGCCGGCCGCGGCTGAGGTGGACGCGTTCGTGAAGGACGAATCGCCGGACGCGTGGGCGAAGCTGATCGACCGCCTGCTCGCGTCGCCGCAGTACGGCGAGCGGTGGGGCCGTTACTGGCTCGACATCGCCCGCTACGCCGACACGAAGGGCTACGTCTTCCAGGAGGACCGCTTCTTCGCGTTCGGCTACACCTACCGCGATTACGTGATCCGCAGCTTCAACGAGGACAAGCCGTACGACCGCTTCGTGACGGAGCAGCTCGCGGCGGACTTGCTCCCGCCCGGCGACGACAAGCGCCCGCTCGCGGCGATGGGCTTCCTCACGCTCGGCCGCCGGTTCCTGAGCAACCAGCAGGACATTATCGACGACCGCATCGACGTGGTGACGAGGGGCTTCATGGGCCTGACCGTCACCTGCGCGCGGTGCCACGACCACAAGTACGACCCCATCCCGACGAAGGACTACTACTCGCTGTACGGCGTGTTCGCGAGCAGCACCGAGCCCGCCGAACTGCCGCTCATCGAAGAGGCAAAGCGGACGTCGGAAGTGATCGCGTTCGAGACGGAACTTGAGAAGCGCGAGGGCGATTACAAGGCCGAGATCGCGAAGCGCCACGCCGCGACGCTGAAGAAACTCCGTGACCCGTTCACCGTCGCCGAGTACCTCCGGGCCGTGCTGGACGCGCGCGGCAAGCCGAACGAGGAGGTGCAGAACCTGTTGCGGCAGCGCGACCTGACGCGGCACGCGTTCGACCGCTGGCGCACGTTCCTCGACGCCGAGTGGAAGGCGAAGTCGCCGGTGTACTCGCCGCTGCTCGCGCTCGCCGCAATCCCGGAAAAGAGCTTCGAGGCGAAGGCGGCCGACGCGATCGGCAAGGACACGAACGCGCTTGTGGCGAAGGCGATCACGGGTGCGAAGCCGAAGACGCAGAAGGCCGCGGTGGAGGCGTTCGCGGGCGCGATTGCGGCCGACCCGCCGCCGGGCACACTCGCGAAGGAACAGGCGGAAGCGTTCGCGTGGCGCGCGACCGACGGGCCGCTCGACATCCCGCTCGCGGAAGCCGACAAGCTGTTCAACCGCGCCGACCGCGACGCGCTCGCGGCGATCCGCAAGAAGATCGACGGGTTCAAGGCGACGAACCCGCACGCCCCGCCGCGGGCGCACGTGCTGAGGGACAACCCGCAGCCGGTGCAACCGGTGGTGTTCCTTCGCGGCAACCCGAACAACCGCGGGCCGGTCGTGCCGCGGCAGGCACCGGAGGTGATCGCCGGCGCGGGCCGCAAGCCGTTCGCGCAGGGCAGCGGGCGGCTCGAACTCGCGCAGGCGATCACCGCCCCGGAGAACCCGCTCACGGCCCGCGTCATGGCGAACCGCGTGTGGCTCGGCCACTTCGGGTACGGTTTGGTTCGCACGCCGTCGGACTTCGGCATCCGCTCCGACCCGCCCACGCACCCGGAGTTGCTCGACTGGCTCGCCAGTGGCTTCATGAAGGACGGGTGGAGCGTGAAGCGGTTGCACCAGCGGATCATGCTCTCCGCGACCTACCAGCAGTCCTCCGCGGTGTCGGCGGATCAGTTCAAGCTCGACCCGGAGAACCGGTCGCTCGCGCACCAGAACCGCCGCCGGCTCGACTTCGAGGCGCTCCGCGATTCGCTCATCGCCGCCGCCGGGCGGCTCGATGTCACCGCGGGCGGGAAGCCGGTCGATCTGTTCAAGGCGCCGTTCTCGACGCGGCGCACGGTGTACGGGCTGATCGACCGCACGAACATGCCCGGTACGTTCCGGGTGTTCGATGTCGCCAGCCCGGACACGCACAGCCCGCAACGGTTCCAGACGACCGTCCCGCAACAGGCGCTGTTCCTGCTCAACAGCCCCTTCGTACAGGAACAGGCGAAGGCACTCGCGGCGCGGCCCGAAGTTGCCGGTGCGAAGACTCCGACGGCGAAGGTGGCGGCGCTGTATCGCCTCGCGCTCGGCCGCAACCCGACGAAGGACGAAACCGCGCTCGCCGCGGAGTTTGTGGGTGATGAAGACCCAAAGAGTACGTTCGGCCGCTGGGCGCAACTGGCGCAGGTGCTGCTGTTGAGTAACGAGTTCGCGTTCGTGGATTGAGGTTGGTCGCGGTCCGCCGCCAGCGGCCAAATACAGAAGAGAGGGTTCACCATGCTCCCACTATCTCGCCGCGAGATGCTGGCCCGCGCCGGCGTCGGTATGGGGATGCTCGGCCTCACCCAACTCATGGGCGACGCGGGCCTGCTCGTGCCGACGGCGCTCGCGGCCGACAGCCTCAACCCGCTCGCGCCGAAGAAACCGCACTTCGCCGGCAAGGCGAAGCGCGTCATCCACATCTTCGCCAACGGCGGGCCGTCGCACGTCGATACCTTCGACCCCAAGCCGGCGCTGGACAAGTACGCGGGCAAGCCACTGCCGACCACCAACCTGCGCACCGAGCGCCGCACCGGGGCCGCGTTCCCGTCGCCGTTTGCGTTCCAGAAGTACGGCCAGAGCGGGCTGGAGGTCAGCGATCTGTTCGCCCACACCGCGAAGCACGCGGACGACATCTGCGTCATCCGCTCGATGCACGCGGACGTGCCCAACCACGAGCCGTCGTTCCTCCTGATGAACTGTGGCGAAGCCCGACAGATACGGCCGAGCATGGGCAGTTGGGTGACGTACGGGCTGGGCACAGAGAACCAGAACCTGCCGGGGTTCGTCGCGATGTGCCCCGGCGGCTACCCGCTCCAGGAGAACCAGAACTGGCAGTCCGGATTCCTGCCGGGCGTGTTCCAGGGCACCTACGTCGATTCCAAGCACACGGACGTAGAGAAACTCGTCGAGTTCGTGAAGAACAAAGCGACCTCGAAGGCCGACCAGCGCAAGCAACTCGACCTACTCGCGAAGCTGAACGGGATGCACCAGGACACGCGGCCCAACGACCCGCAGTTGGAAGCCCGCATCCAGTCGTTCGAGCTGGCCTCACGGATGCAGACCGAGGCGAGCGACGCCTTTGACGTGACGAAGGAGCCGAAGCACGTTCTTGAAGCCTACGGTCCCGGGGAGCAGGCGCGGAGCCTATTGCTCGCGCGGCGGCTCGTCGAGCGCGGCGTGCGGTTCGTGCAGGTCAGCCACGGACCGGTGCAGCCGTGGGACAGCCACGACGACCTGGAGAAGGAACACAAGCGGCTCGCTGGACAAACCGATAGGGCCATCGGCGCGCTCATCTCCGATCTCAAGCGGCTCGGCCTGTTCGATTCGACGCTCATCCTGTGGGGCGGCGAGTTCGGCCGCACCCCGGTGGTGGAACTGCCCACGCCCGGCTCGAACGCGGGGAAGATTAACGGCCGCGACCACAACCATTGGGGCTTCTCGGTGTGGCTCGCGGGCGGTGGGGTGAAGGGCGGGCAGGCGGTCGGCGCGACCGACGAGTTCGGCTTCAAGGCGGTGGAACAGCCGGTCCACGTCCACGACCTGCACGCGACCATGCTGCACCTACTCGGCTTCGACCACGAGAAGTTCACCTACCGTTATGCCGGCCGCGACTTC
>JAYUBA010000226.1:0-7903 GCA_043741075.1 Frigoriglobus sp. | reverse complement strand
TTCCGGTGGGGTTACCCACATGATACCGCGTTCGTGCGAGATGAGGAACCGGCCGGCGTGGGACGATCCGCCCTCAGCACTGAACCTTGCACGTCGGCAGCGCCTTCCGGAGCGCGGCGGTGCCGTAGGCCGTCAGCCGCTTGCAGTCGGTCAGTTCGAGCGTGAGGAGGGCCGTCAGGGCGTGGAGGTGAAGCAACCCGGCGTCGGTGACGCGACCGCAGCCCCGGAGGAACAGTTGCCGCAGACCGGGGAACGCCTTCAGGTCCGCGAGCGCCGCGTCGGTGACGCCGTCGCAGTAGGAGAGGTTCAGGTAACACAGGCCGGTCAGGCTTGCCAGGGCGCGGACCGCGGTCACGTCCGCCTCGGTGGCCGCGGAGTTGATCGAGAACCGGTACACCTCGCCCGGCGACACCCGCACCTCGGCCGGCGTCGTCGCGACCATCCGCCACCCCGCGCCCGCATCCCCCGCGGGCCGCGAATACCACCGCCCCCGCGCGGTCACGGTCAGCGTTTGCGACACCGCCGCCGCGACTTCCGACCCGCCCAGCGCCCCGAGTTCCTCCGTCGCGTCGTTCGTGGAAGCGCCTCCGGGCGCCGCCGGCTTCTGTCCCGAAACCGTCTTCTTCTTCATCAGCGCCGCGAGCGTCGTCTCCCACTCGGTCGCGTCCCTGGGGCGCCGCTCCGGGTCGAGGGTCACGCTCCGCACGATCAGCGACACCAGCTCCGCCGGGATGCGCAGGGCGCGCAGTTCGCGTGCCGCGTCGGGGCCGGGGGTCGGCGTCAGGTCGCCGAGGACGAGTTGGTAGGCGATGACGCCGATCGCGTACACGTCGTCGCGCGGGTTCGGCGGGCTGCCGAACAACTGCTCCTGCGGGGCGTACCGCGAACTGCCCACCGCGTGCAGCATCGTCGGCACGCACGTCGCCAGCCCGGAGCCGTCGGTCGGCTCGCCGAGGCGGGCGGCTTCTTCGGCCGCGCCGCCGATGCCGAAGTCGGTGATGCGCGGCGTGCTGCCGGCCATGAGCACGTTCTGCGGCTTCATGTCGCGGTGGACGAGCGGCGGGTCGAGGCGGTGGAACTTCGCGAGCGCGCCGGCGATGGCGTGGAGCGCGCGGACGGCGCGCCCGAGCCGGCGCGGGGGCGGCAGGTCGCGCCACTCCGCGACGGCTTCGGCGAGCGTGCCGCCCTCGACGTACTCGTACATGAGCCACGGGATGTCGCCGCTGAGATTGCATTCGAGCAGCGGGACGACGTTCGGGTGGTTCCCGCAGTGCTTCATCACGCGTGCGACGACGGTCTTTTCGTGGGTGACGAGCTTGTGCCGTGCGGCGGGGTCGGTGCAGAACTTGACGGCGGCTTCGCCCTTGCGCTCGTGGCGCGCGAGCCACACTTCGCCGAACCCGCCGCCGCCGAGGCGGCGTTCGAGGATCCACATCTCCAGGTTCGGGAGCGGGTCGCCGGGGGCGAAGAGTGCGCGGGGCGTCTGGCGCGCCACGTCGGTGGGCGATTGCTCGCGCGTGCTGTTCTCGACCGGGGGCCGGTCGGCGGGGTCGCTCATGGCGGCTCTCGGGGTGGTGACGCCCCAGGATACCACGCCGGGAAGAGATTGGGAACGCCGAGCGGGCGGCTATGGCGGCGCGATTCGCTCAACAGTTTGGTAGGAACGAGTCGATGAAGGTGGAATGGCGGAGAACTACTACGACAAGGCGAGTCGGTTCGCCGCGCGGCTCGACCCACCCGGCTTCGTCGGCTGGCTGCTGGGGCTTCCGCCCGACGGGTTCGTGTTCCGCGGGTGGCTGGACACCCGCGGGGTTCCGTTCCCCGGCGACACCGAGCGCACGAACGATACCGTCGCGCACCTCGACAACGTGACCGAACACGGTGTACCCTGGGTGGTCGCGGTGGAGTTCCAAACGCAACCCGATCCGGATATGTTCGGACGCCTGATGGGCTACCTGTCCGGGTTGTGGCTGACCCTGCGCCCGGACGACGAGCGCGGGAGCCGGTTCCACGTCGGCGCGGCGGTCGTTAATCTGACGGGGAGCGGCTCGGCCGGGCGCGAACTCCGCTGGCCGGGCACCGGGTTGGTCACGCACCTCGGCGTGGTGGAGCGGAACCTGGGGTCGGAATCGGCGGCCGACCTGCTGACTACAATCGAGGCGGGAACGCGGTCGCGGTGCTTGTTGCCGTGGGTGGCGCTGACGGCCGGCGGCGACGCGCCCGCGCTGATCGACCGGTGGAAGCTCGCGGCGGAAGCGGAACCGAACGCCCGCCGCCGGTCCGAGTTCGCCAAACTCGCCAGAGTGTTTGCCGAACGGGCCGGTCGGAAAGCGATTTGGTATCAGAAACTGGAGGGCTGGAACGTGGAAGAATCGACCGTGGTCAACGAGTGGATCGCAGCGGCCGAGGGGCGCATGTTGTTGCGCCTGGCGGCGAAGCGATTCGGCCCGGCCCCGACCGAAGTGGAAGAGGTGATTCTGGCGATTCACGACCTGAAGCGCGTGGAGCGCATGATGGACCGCCTCTTCGACGCGACCGGCTGGCCCGATCTCCTCGCGACGGCGTGAACGGCGGGGACGCCCTTACGAGCCGGCCCGCGACGCGGCTTCTTCGTCGGGCGTCATCTGAAGGGGCGGGATGGCGTCGAACGCGGCGATCCACCGCGCGACCGCCTGCGGGTCGTCGGACTGCTCGTCGCCGACCGTGCCGGGCGGGTCGTCGCCGGGGTGTACGAACTCCGCGACCTTCCGTTCCAGCGCGTCGAGCCGCTCCGCGACCGCTTCGAGTGTGAGTTGTGTCATGGCGAACCTCCCTTCTGCGGCTCACGGCCGCGCACGCCATTTTAGCCGAATGTCGGACTGGAGCCGCACATGCCGCCTCTGGAATCTGACGCAACCGTGTCAGCGCGATTCGCGCTGTTCCCGAGAGGTGGATCGCTGGGCGAGGCGAGTCACGGTGCGCGGGAGTCGGAGCGACCGGGCGAGTCACTTCTTCGACTCTCCGATTTCCCAGTTGATGAGCGCGACGACCTTGCCATCGCACAACACCCTCGCTTGATACGGGCCGTCAGCGAACTTGCCGGCCCTAGGGTTCCGCGCCATCCGTAGCGTGTACTCGCCGGTGCGATTGTTCTGTTCCTCGATGATGGAACCGCCCGCGATTTCAACCCGCCCGTCCGCGTCGTACACGTCATACGCGATGATCTTGGCCGCCGGGGTCCGCTCGAACCGAACGGCGATGTAGATCTTCTTGGTCCCCGATGGCAGCGTCCGCGCCGCGGGCGGCTTGTCTGGTTTGGGGTCGTTGATGTCGGCCCCCACGTCGGCCCCGGTGACCTTTGCGTCGGCCTTGCCGACATACTCCCATAGTGGCCCTTTCGCCCCCGGCAGTTCGTCGGTCGGCGAAGACGTACCCTTCGGCGAAACCTGGGGCGTGGGTGGGTCGGTCGGGGGCTTGGTGCCCGGCGGCGGGTCGAGCGGTGAAGACGTACTCTTCGGCGGAACCTGGGGTGTGGGTGGCGGAGGCTTGGTGCCCGGCGGGTCGGCCGGCGGTTGCGCCCCCGGCACCTCCGCGACTGGGCGGGCCGTGTCGCGGGTGAGGAGCCACACGCTCAACCCGGCCACGAGGGCGAGCGCGGCGATGCCTCCTGCCACCCACGGCCAAAGGGGGCGCGAGCGGGCGGGGGCGTCTGCTTCGGATTCGTCCGGTGTGGTCGGGTGTGTGTCGAGGTCGAGCGGGACGGGGACGGGTGCCGGTATTGTGACGACCTGCTGACAGCCCTTATTGGGACAGCGTGCGCGCTTGCCGATTACACTTGTCTTCGCCTTAATCGACTTGTCGCAGTTCGGGCAGTCGAACCGAAAGTACTCATCCACTGGGCGTCTCCTCTCAGCACAAGTCGAACAGGGTTGTGCATCCAGGAGTTCACTTTGGAAGGGGTGGACGCCCAGATGGGAAGGATTGTATCCTCAACAAGCCTGTCGCGAAAGCGCGAACGATCCGCAACTCGCAACGGCACCAGCGTTAGGCGAGCGAAACGGTGCCCGTAATCATTCCCATCAGTGCGCGATTTGGAACCACTCGCTGCCGCTCGCTTCGTACTTCGTGTAGAGGTCGTCGGTGTCCATCGGCAGCGCCTCCACGCCCGTCGCCGCGAGCGCTTCCGCCACCGCATCGACTGCGTCCGCTTCCACCATGTACTGGCGCGACACTTTGCCGGCCGACGTGCCGAAGTACGTCGCCTCCGCGTACACCGCCGCGTAGGCGGTCGGTTGCGTGCGGATCAGGTGCGACCAGAACGCCGTCAGACGCCCTTTGAAGGCCGCTTCCGCTTCGCCCGCGTTCGCGAGTAGGGTCAGGCACAGGTATTCGCTGTCGGTCATGGCCGCTCCGGGTGTTGGTTACCCGCCGGCTCACGCCGACGGGTGCGACACGCACCTTTCTACGCCTCCCCCTTGCACTTCGCCCCGGAGTGAGCGACAATCACATCACCTGCCGAATCCGTTCCGCCGGAAGTTCGACCCGCCAGACACCACCCGCCGAGGGTCCCATCCATGCCGATGCACATCCGCCGCTGGGCGGTTCTACTCGCTCTCATCGTCGCACACGGGGCTTGCGCCCCACGCCCGGCACAGGGGGCCGACGCCCCCCGCTCAGAGGACGTGAAGAGCGTCGCGGTGTACCCCACGAAAGTCGCCCTCACCGGGGCCGACGACGCGGCCCAACTCATCGTTACCGCCACGCTCAACGACGGACGCCTCGCCGACCTGACATCCGACGCGCAGTTCGCGGTCGCGGACGGGAAGTCCGCCGCGGTGCTGACCGGTGGGCGCGTCGTACCCCGCGGCAACGGCACCAGCGAAGTCGTCGTCACCTTCGGCGCGCAAACGGTTCGCGTGCCCCTCGTTGTGAAGAGCATGGGCGAGAACTTGCCTCTCAACTTCACCAACCAAGTGGTGCCGGTCTTCACCAAACTCGGCTGCAACAGCGGCGGGTGCCACGGGAAGCTCGCCGGCCAGAACGGGTTCCGCCTGTCGCTCCTCGGCTTCGAGCCGGACCTCGACTTCATGACGCTCGTGAAGGAGGGCCGCGGGCGGCGGCTGTTCCCGGCCAACCCGGACGCGAGCCTGTTCCTGATGAAGGCCTCCGGCCGCGCCCCGCACGGCGGCGGCAAGAAGATGGACCCCGAGTCCGACGAGTACAAGCTCGTCCGCCGGTGGATCGCCGCCGGGGCGCCGTGGGGCGAGGAGAAGGACCCGAAGGTCACCAAGATCAGCGTGTACCCGGAACACCGCGTCCTGCCGCGCCAGACCAAGCAGCAGTTCGCCGTGTACGCCCACTACACCGACGGCACGGTCGAAGACATCACCCGCCGGGCGCAGTACGAGAGCAACGACACCGAGATCGCGACCGTCGAGGAGCGCGGGCTGGTGAAGACGCTCGGCATGAGCGGCGAAGCGGCCGTCATGGCCCGGTATCAGGGCATGGTCGCCGTGTTCCGCGCCACGGTGCCGCTCGGCGTGAAGACGCCCGACTGGACGTTCGCCGAGAAGACCGTGGTGGACAAGTTCACGTCGAAGAAGTGGAAGGAACTCGGCCTCGTGCCGAGCGAACTCTGCTCCGACGAGCAGTTCATCCGCCGCGTGTACGTCGATGTCACCGGCACGCTGCCCACCCCGAAGGAAGTGCTCGCGTTCGTCGCCGACAAGGACGCCACGAAGCGCGACAAGTTGGTGGACAGGCTGCTCGACACCCCGGAGTACGCGTTCTTCTTCGCGAACAAGTGGGCCGACATCCTTCGCGTCAAGCGGCGGCAACTGGCGGACCGCGCGGCCGGCACGTTCGCGTTCCACGAGTGGATTCGCGAGCAGGTCGCCGCCGACACCCCGTACAGCGAGTTCGCGCGGTCGATCATCGCGAGCAGCGGCGACGAGCGCAAGTCCCCGCCGACCGTGTGGTACAAGGAGATCGACAAGCCGGAACAGTTCGTGGACGACATCAGCCAGGTGTTCCTGGGCCAGCGGCTCGCGTGCGCCAACTGCCACCACCACCCGTATGAGAAGTGGTCGCAGGACGACTACTGGGGGCTGGCCGCGTTCTACGGCCGCGTCGGGCGCAAGGAGGTCCGGCTGCCGAACACGAACCCGAACGCCCAGGACAACCGCCTCTCGGTGGTGTTCGTCCGCCCGACCGGCACCGTGACCAACAAGCGGACGCAGAAGCCGGCCGACCCGAAGGCGCTCGACGCCGAGCTGATGGTTGCGACCGATGAAGACCCGCGACAGAAGCTCGTGGACTGGATGGTGGACGCGAAGAACCCGTACTTCGCGAAGACGGTCGCGAACCGCTACTGGGCGCACTTCTTCGGCCGCGGGATCGTCGATCCGCTCGACGACATGCGCATCACCAACCCGCCGTCGAACCCGGAACTGCTCGACGCGCTCGCGGCGAACCTGGTCGAGAACAAGTACAGCCTGAAGTCGCTTATCAAGACGATCTGCAAGAGCCGCACGTACCAGTTGGCGAGCGCGCCGAACGAGTTCAACAAGCACGACAAGCAGGCGTACGCCCGCTACTACCCGAAGCGACTACAGGCGGAAGTGCTGCTGGACGCGCTGTGTCAGGTGACCGACAGCCCGACGAAGTTCGGCGGCCTGCCGGCGGACAAGAACGCCCCGCACCGGGCGATCATGCTGCCGGACGAGTCGTTCGCGTCGTACTTCCTGGACGTGTTCGGGCGCCCGCAGCGGATCAGCGCGTGCGAGTGCGAGCGCGTCAGCGAGGCCAACCTCGCGGCCGTGCTACACCTGCTGAACAGCGATGAGGTGCAGGGGAAGATCAGCCGCGCGAGCGGTCGCGCCGACGCGCTGGCGAAGGTCGAGGACAAGCGGCCGGACGCGGAGAAAGTGGAGGAGTTGTTCCTGTGGGCGTTCTCGCGCAAGCCGACGACGGACGACACGGCGGCGGCGCTGGACCACATCAAGAAGCTGGAAGCGAAGAGTGGCCCGGCCGGTAAGAAGACCGCGTACGAGAACATCCTGTGGGCGCTCATCAACACGAAGGAGTTCGTGTTCAACCAGTAACCGCCAAAGCCGCTCGCGGCTTCGCGGGATGAGGAGCAAACCAAGTGAGCCGCCGGGTCATCCCGGCGGCTCGTTACATTTGGGCGTAGTTACTTGTCCTCACGCTGTGCCAAATATTGCTCGCGCAGTTCCCAAAGGAATGGCCCGGCGGTCGTTCTCCAAACCGCCCACCCGTTCACAGTCGTTCGAGTTGTACCCGCGTCTTCCATTGCGTACATCGCCGCGTAGCTCGGCGCGCTGAAGACTTGACCGAGGATGTTGAGCGAACCGTCATCTTGAACCGTCGCTTGGTAAGCGCGCCGATCACCACTTCGGGGCTTGTAACTCATCGAAAGCACTTCGCCGGGCTTGAGCATTCCTGATTCGATCAGATCAGCGAGCGTGACATCGTAGCGGACTTTCCCGCCACCCACGTGTTCCTCTTGCTCTTGCGTGTCGAGTTCGGGCCGGAACTCTTCCGGAAACTCGTACATCACGTGTTCCGGCTTCCCGAACTCCACCAGTTTGCGGACAGTCCAAAGTTTGACGTTCACACCCAAGGTAGCCGCCCACTCCCTGAGGTCGTTTGAAACCGCATCAATCGGCATTCCGATGACGGGACGTTGTTCAACGATTTCCCCAAGCACACGGCGGATGTCAATGTCTTGAATGTTCAATTCACGGAATTTCTCCAGTGCCTCGTCCGCAGGGCGGGCGCACTACGATCTGCTGAAATCACAGGGGTTTAGCAGTACAGCGCGGGTTCAGATGACGCATTTATGCCGCTGTTTCTTGTGGGACTTGGCGGCCTGAGTGTTGCGCCTCTGGTGGTACCGGAGCAC
>JAYUBA010000225.1:0-2373 GCA_043741075.1 Frigoriglobus sp. | reverse complement strand
GAAGGGGGCTGGGGGGTTAGGTTCTTCGAGACGCACATGGCGAACGCCGAGATCACACACGAAACCGCTCTGGACGCCGGCACGACGCGGTCGCGGCTCGCGCGCGTCTACGCCGAGTCGCTCCTCGCGGCGGCGCTCAAGCAGTCGCCGGAAACGGCCGACGCGACCGGCGACGAACTCACCGGGTTCGTCCGCGCCGCGGCGGGCAGCCCGGAGGTGGGCGCGTTCCTCGCCAGCCCGGCCGTCGGCAAGAAGGTGAAGGCCGCGGCGCTCGCGGCGGCCCTCAAGGATAACGCCTCCGACCTGCTCCGCGGGCTGATCGGCGTACTCGGTCAGAACAACCGACTCGGCCTGCTCCGCGGCGTGGCCGCCGCGTACCGCGAACTGCTCGAAGAGCGCGCCGGGCGCGTGCGGGTGAAGGTCACCGCGGCCGTCGCCCTCTCGGACGCACAGAAGGCCGCTCTGGGCGCGAGCCTCAAAGACATCCTCGGCCGCGAGCCGATGTTCGACGTGCGGGTGGACCCGGACCTGCTCGGCGGGTTGGTCGTCCAGGTGGGCGACACGGTGATCGACACCTCCGTCCGCTCCCGCCTCCAGTCGCTCCGCACACTCCTGCTCGATGGGGGCACCAGCCATGGCAACTAAGTCCAGCGCCGGCGAGATCATCAGCGTTCTGACCAAAGAGATTGAAAACTTCGACCGCAAGGTCGAGACGCGCGCGGTCGGGCAGGTGCTCGAAGTGGGCGACGGCATCGCCCGCTGCTACGGCCTGTCCGACGTGATGGCCGGCGAACTCGTGGACTTCCCGCAGGCCGGCGTGAAGGGCCTCGCGTTCAACCTCGAAGAAAGCTCGGTCGCGGTCATCATCCTCGGCGACTACCTGAAGGTCGCCGAGGGGATGGAAGTGCGGACGACGGGCGAACTGTTGTCCGTGCCGGTCGGCGAAGCGATGATCGGCCGCGTGGTCGATCCGCTCGGCAACCCGGTCGATGGCAAGGGGCCGATCAACACCACGAAGCGCCGCCTGGTCGAAAGCCCCGCGCCCGGCATCGTGGACCGGCAACCGGTGAAGGTGCCCCTCCAGACCGGTATCAAGGCCATCGACTCGATGACCCCGGTCGGCCGCGGGCAGCGCGAACTCATCATCGGCGACCGCAAGACCGGCAAGACGGCCATCGCGCTCGACACGATCATCAACCAGAAGGAAGAGAACGTCGTCTGCGTGTACGTGGCGTGCGGGCAGATGGAATCGAAGGTGGCCGGGGTGGTCGAGATCCTGCGGAAGGCCGGGGCGATGGACTACACCATCGTCGTGGTCGCGTCCGCGGCCGACGCGGCCCCGCTCCAGTACCTCGCGCCGTACGCCGGCTGCGCGATGGCCGAGTTCTTTACCTACGACCAGGGCCGCGATACGCTCTGCGTGTACGACGACCTGTCGAAGCAGGCCGCCGCGTACCGCCAGTTGTCGCTGCTGGTGCGCCGCCCGCCGGGTCGCGAGGCGTACCCCGGCGACGTGTTCTATGCCCACTCCCGCCTGCTCGAACGGTCCGCGAAGTTGGCCGAACGCTGGGTGATCCTCGACGGCAACACCGACGGCGCGAACGCGGACGCCCATTGGGGCATCAACAAGGCGAGTAGCCCGACCGAGAAGCGCGGGCCGGGCGACGAGGGCAAGGTGTACGTCGGGCCGGGCGAGAAGGGCGGCCTCGACCAGGCCAAGCACGACGTGAAGAGCTTCCCGGGCGCGAAGGTCGCGAAGGTCGCCGGGAGCGGCGGTTCGCTCACCGCTCTGCCGATCATCGAGACGCTCGAAGGCGAAGTGTCCGCGTACATCCCCACGAACGTGATCTCCATCACCGACGGCCAGATTTACCTGCAACCCGACTTGAAGAACGCGGGCGTCCTGCCGGCCGTGGACGTGGGCATCTCGGTGAGCCGCGTCGGCGGCAACGCCCAGATCGGCGCGATGAAGCACAAGACCGTCGCCGGCGGCCTGAAGCTCGCGCTCGCGCAGTTCCGCGAACTCGAAGCGTTCGCCCAACTCGGCACCGAACTCGACAAGGTGACCCAGTCGCAGCTCGACCGCGGTTACCGCATGGTCGAGATTCTGAAGCAGGGCCAGTACAAACCGCTGAACGTGATCGACCAGATCATGATTATCTACGCGGGCAACAGCGGCGCGCTGGACAAGGTGGACCGCAAGAAGGTGAAGGACTGGGAAGACCAGTTCCTCAAGTTCATGAAGGAGCAGAAGGCGGAAACCCGCGCGCTGCTCGTCAAGGAAAAGAAGATGACCGACGAGGTCATCGCGGCACTGGACGCGGCCATCAAGGCGTTCCAGCCGCAGTTCAAGGGCTGACCCAAAGTGACGAG
>JAYUBA010000224.1:0-2380 GCA_043741075.1 Frigoriglobus sp. | reverse complement strand
CCGTCGCTGACGCTCCGGGTTCGTCTTTGATTCAAGGCTGGGCGGTAGTCGATAACACGTCCGACGAGGACTGGCAGGACGTGTCGCTCACGCTCGTCGCCGGGCTGCCGGTGTCGTTCGTCCACGACCTGTACACGCCGCGCTACATCCGCCGGCCGGTGGTCGAAGTGCGCGAGACAACTGGCGTGCTGCCGCCGATGGCCGAAGCCGGAATCGAATCCGTGGATTCGTACATGGTGGAGTTTGACGACACGGTGGCCGGCGCGCCGGCCGCCCCCCGCGCCGCGATGAGTCGGAAGGCGCGCGGCGGCTACGTTCGCGACGGAGGTGGCACCCGCGCTTCCGCTGTTTCCTCTGTTCAATCGCAGACGCGCGAGCGGCAGGTCGGCGACCTGTTCGAGTACGGCATCGAGAAGCCCGTCACGGTGCGCCGCAATCAGTCCGCGCTGGTGCCCATCCTGCTGAAACCGTTCGCGGGGCGGTCAGTGCTGCTCTACCAGAAGGCCGCGCGGGCCGAGAACCCGATCCGCTGCGTCGAGTTCGAGAACACCACCGGCCTCACGCTCGAAGGCGGCCCGGTCACGGTGCTCGAAGCGGGGAGCTACGTCGGCGAGGCGATGCTCGACACGCTCAAGCCGACCGAGAAGCGGCTCGTCGGGTACGCGGTCGAACTCGCGGTTCGCGTCCTCGACAACATCGACTCGCACAGCGACCGCGTCAGCCGCGTCACGATCCGCGGCGGCACGCTCAAGACGCACTACGCCCAGGTGCAGAAGACGACGTACACCTTCAACAGCAAGTCCGACAAGGAGCAGATCGTCTACCTCGACCACCCGCGGGACGACTCGCGGTGGAAGCTGGTTGAAACCGCGAAGCCGCACGAAACGACCGAGAACTACTGGCGGTTCCGGTTCCTGCTCCCGCCGAACACCGCGACCAAGTTTGTGGTTCAGCAGCAGCAGACGCTTCACCAGTCGTTCGGCCTCACTGACATCGGCGATACGCAACTCGCCGCGTGGGTCTCCGCGAGCTACCTCGACAAGCCGACCGAGAAGGCGCTGAAGGACGTGCTCGCGCAGCGGCAATCCCTCGGCCGCGTCGAGGAGAGGCTCGCGCACTTCAACGACGAGCGGAACAAGATTCACGCGGAGCAGAAGCGGATCCGCGAGAACCTCGGCGCGCTCGGCGACCGCGCGAGCGAGAAGGAACTGCGCGAGCGGTTCGTTGCGACGCTCGGCAAGCAGGAAGACCGGCTCGCGAAGATCGCGGACGAGGAGGCGAAGCTTCACGCCGATCGCGACGCGGCCCGCGACCGGCTGAACGACCTGCTCGCGAAACTGGAGTACGAAGCCGCCGTACTGGCGTGATGAAAGAGGAGCGGAGCCGCACGATGAACGCGGAGAAAGACACGATAAGACTGAAAGCATATGGTTTGGAATCAACTGTTTGCTTCGTGTCGCGCCTTTCGTCTGCGTTCATCGTGCGGCTCAATCTTCTCTTCATTTCTTCTGGGCATCCCGCGGTGGACCCGCTCACCGCCCGGCACCTGAGCCTGATTATCGGGGCGGTACTGATTCTCGTGGTGGCGCGGTTCCTGCGGCAGTGAAGTTCCGCCACCGCGGGCCGCGCGTTCGCGGTATAATCCGGTAACGGGTTCCTCACGTCATTCCAGGAGCGTGCGTCATGTCGCAGGCCATCGTGGACCCGGCCGAAGTGCGGCGGTTCGCCAGCAACCTGAAGCGGTTCAACGCGGACCTCCAATCTGCGCTCGCCGGGCTGCACGGCCAACTCATGGCGCTCGGCGATAGCTGGCGCGACCAGGAGCACGACCGCTTCCGCCAGGAGTTCGAGGCCACGATGACGGTCCTCGAACGGTTCCTGGAAGTGTCCGACGAGCACATCCCGTTCCTGCTCCGCAAGGCCGAGCGGATCGAAGAGTACCTCTCCCAGCGGTGACGCATGGCCGCCGACGTTCGCTCCATCGCCGCGGTCATCGACTGGCGGGCCGACCTGACCAACTACGGCGACCTGCTCGCCGATGCCATGGCCGGCGTCGATCTCGAAATCCGCCGCGCGTACGACTGGCTGGACGAGCAACTCGCGCAGTGGCGGCGCGCGATCCGCGCGTGCGAGGAGGACGTGGTCCGCGCGAAGGCGGAGCTATCGCAGCGGAAGTTCCCCACATGGGACGGCCGCGACCCGGACTGCACCGTGCAGGAGAAGAACTTGCGCCTGGCGAAGGCCCGGCTCGAACACGCCGAGGACAAGGTGGACACCGTGCGGCGGTGGATCGGCCGGCTGCCGAAGATCATCGACGAGGTGTTCACCGGCCCGTCGCGGCGGCTGAAGTCGATGCTCGAGGCCGACCTGCCGAACGCGC
>JAYUBA010000223.1:0-2381 GCA_043741075.1 Frigoriglobus sp. | reverse complement strand
CCTTGTGGCCGGGCGAACCCGGAGCGTCAGCGACGGGGTGAACCGACCCGCCCGCACCGCTACCCGTCAACCCGATTGCGTATGAGTCACTGTAAATCGTTCGCGCAGGGCGCGAAACGCCCGACGCGAAACCCGAATTCCGACAGACGCGGCCGTTTCCGTGCCATCCTTTCTCCACCGAATCGACCCGCGGAGGCCGTGCGCGATGCCCGTAGCCGTTTGCCCGAAGCCGGAGACGCTGGCCGCGTTCGCCCGCGGCGACCTCGCGGCGGAAGAACTCGCCGGCGTCGCCGGGCACGTCGGCGGGTGCGAGGCGTGCTGCCGCGCGCTGCAACTGGTGCCGGACGACTCGCTCGCCGGGCTGGCCCGCGCCGCGGCCGTGTCGCCGGCCACGGTGCAGTCCTCCGGTTCGCCCGCGTCGCTCGCCCCCGGCGCGGCGGGCGTTCTGCCCGCGGACGACATCCCGGCCGGGTTCGCCGACCACCCGCGGTACCGCATCGTCGGCCGCATCGGCGCCGGCGGCATGGGCACCGTGTACAAGGCCGAAGACCTGTGGATGGGGCGCGTCATCGCGCTCAAGGTGGTGTCCCCGCACCTGACCGCGAAGGCCAGCGCCGTCGAGCGGTTCCGTAAGGAGATTCGCGCCGCGGCGCAACTGAACCACCCCAGCGTCATCACCTCGCACGACACCGGCGAGGCCGGCGGGTCGCACTTCCTGGTGATGGAGTACGTGGAGGGCGTCAGCCTCGACCGGCTCGTCGCGAAGAAGGGGCCGCTCCCGGTGCCGACGGCCTGCACGTTCGCCCGGCAGGCCGCGCTCGGCCTCCAGCACGCGGCCGAGAAGGGGATGGTTCACCGCGACATCAAGCCGCAGAACCTGATGGTCACGCGCAAGGGGCAGGTGAAGATTCTCGACTTCGGCCTCGCCCGGTTCGCCCGCGCCGACGACGAGGACGCCCCGCCGGCCGGGCGGCTCCCGTTCGGTGCCGGCAAAGTGATCGCGAACGCCGGGGTGACGAACCCGAACCTGCTGATGGGCACGCCGGACTACCTGTCGCCGGAGCAGGCCAAGAACTCGCACGACGTGGACCCGCGGAGCGACATCTACTCGCTCGGCTGCACGCTGTACTTCCTCCTCACCGGCAGGCCGCCGTTCGTCGGCGCGGCGTCGCTCATCGACAAGCTGCTCGCCCACACGCACGACGAGCCGCCCGCGATCCGCCTGGAGCGGTTGGAGGTGACGGAGGGATTGGCCGACGTGCTGGCGAAGATGATGGCGAAGAAGCCGGCCGACCGCTACCAGACGGCCGCGGAGGCCGCCGCGGCGCTGCTGCCGTTCACCCGGTCCGACGCCGCCAAGGAACCGGTGTTCGAGATCGTGGAAGCGGTCGCGCCGGCCCCGCTGGCGGCGGTCGCGCCGGCCCCGTCGCTGGCGTTCGACACGTCGCCCGTGCCCGGCGCGCCGACGCTGGCCGACGCCCCGCGGCCGAAGAGGCACAAGAAGCACAAGAGGCGGGCGGCGTGGTGGGAGCGGCAGAAGTGGCCCGTGCTGGGCGGGGGCGCGGCGGCGGTCCTGTTCGTCGCCCTCATCGTCATCGCGGCCGGCGGAAAGAAGCCGACCGCCGCCTCGAAGGACGCGCCGACCGACCCGCCGACGAGCGCGAAGGCGAACCCGCCGGCCCCGAAGGCCGACAAGGGCGAGAAGCCGAACCCGTGGGTGGCACCGGTCGTGATCGCCCCGCCGAAGGGCGGTGTCAAGGTACAGGTGCTGTACGTGCTGCCGAGCAACGGCGTGTGGCTGGACGACTACACTAACGTGCGCGCCCGGTTGGAGTCGCAGGGCGTGACGGTGGTCACCGCGTCCACCGACGGCGACCGCTCCAGGGCGCACCCCGACCTGCCCGGCGACGCGGTGCCGATCGACCTGCGGCTGACCGCGGCGATGGACCTGTCCGAGTACGCCGCGGTGGTCTTCGCCGGTGCCGGCCCGGACGAGTATATGTTCAACGGGCGCGGGTCGCTCGCCGCCGGTAAGGTGATTCTGCGGATGCAGACCGCCGGCAAGCCGGTGGCCGCGATCTGCCTCGGCCAGGGGGTGCTGGCGGCGCACGGCGCGCTGAAGGGCAAGCGCGCCGCCGACTGCGACCCGCTGCGGCGGAAGCACCCGTTCATCACCAACGAGGCGTCCGGGATCAAGTGGGATCCGCCGGGCGTGACGGTGGACCGGAGCGACGCCACCAAGGTTGTGGTGACCGCGTCCGGCGGGCGCGAGTCGGTGCAATTCGCCGACGCGCTGATTGAAGCGATCAAGGGGAAGTGACGGACCACTAAGCTACTATTGTGCGAGGGGGCGGTGCTTTGTCTTGGCCCTCTCCCCTTGC
>JAYUBA010000222.1:0-7931 GCA_043741075.1 Frigoriglobus sp. | reverse complement strand
CCACGTCGGAACCGCCCCCCGTCCGTTTATGGGTGTGTCATGTCCGCCAACCGCCGCACCCCGCTGTACCCGTGGCACGTCGATCACAAGGCGCGGATGGTGCCGTTCGGCGGGTGGGAGATGCCGGTGCAGTACGCCGGCATCGGGCCGGAGCACAAGGCCGTTCGCAGTGCCGCCGGACTGTTCGACATCTCGCACATGGCCCGCGTCAGCTTCGGCGGCCCCGGCGCGCTCGCGCTGCTCGAACGTGTCTTCACCAACTCCGTCGCCACGATGAGGGACGGGCAAGTTCGCTACGGCCTCGTGTGCAACGAAGACGGCGGCATCCTCGACGATGTCCTCGTGTACCGCTGGCCGGACGGCTTCGCGGCCGTCGTCAACGCGAGCAACCGCGAGAAGATCCTCGCGTGGCTCGAAGCGCAGAGCGACGGCTTCTATCTGGAGATTCGGGACCAGACCTTCGACACGACGATGATCGCCATTCAAGGTCCGAAGTCGGTGGAACTGGTCGCCGGGATGTTCGCCGACGACGTGAGCAAGTTGAAGTATTACTACGCGACCCCGACGCGGTACAAGGACGTGGGCTGCGTGGTGAGCCGCACCGGGTACACCGGCGAGGACGGGTTCGAGGTGATCGTGCCGAACGCGTCGGGCGTCGCGCTGTGGGAGGAGTTCGTGGCGAAGGGCGCGGTGCCGTGCGGCCTGGGGGCGCGCGACACGCTCCGCCTCGAAGCCGCGATGCCGCTCTACGGCCACGAGCTGACCGAGAGCATCGACCCGATTCACGCCGGTCTCGCGTGGGCGGTGAAGCTCGACAAGGGCGACTTCGTCGGCCGCGAGGCGATTCAGAAGGCGACCGCCGACACCGCGAAGCCGGTCCGCGTCGGGCTGGAGATCGACGGCAAGCGCGCGGCCCGCGAGGGCTGCCCGATCACCGGCGCGGACGGCGCGCCGGTCGGCACCGTTACGAGCGGCAGCCTGTGCCCGTGGCTCGACAAGTCGCTCGCGATGGGGTACGTGAGTCCGCAGGTCGCGTCGGTCGGGTCCGCGCTCGACGTGGACGTGCGCGGCACGAAACTGTCCGCGACCGTCGTGCCGCTGCCGTTCTACAAGCGGAAGAAGTGACCCCGTTCGCCGTTCACCTAACTCGCTTCAACCGGGAGGCTCACGCCCCCCGCTCGCCAGGAGGAAGTCATGTCCAACCCGACCGATCTGCGGTACGCGCCCACGCACGAGTGGGCCAAGCGCGAAGGGGATGTCGTCACGATCGGCGTGACCGCGTTCGCGGTCGAGCAACTGACCGAGCCGACGTACCTGGAACTGCCGGCGGTCGGCGCGGCGGTGACGGCCGGCGACAAGTTCGGCATCATCGAGTCGTACAAGTCCACGTCCGATCTGTACGCGCCGGTGACCGGCACCGTGGTCGCGCGGAACGACGCCCTGGTGGACGACGGCAAGCGGAAGGGCGACCCGAAGCCGGTGAACGACGACGCGTTCGGGGCCGGCTGGATGCTGAAGATCGAGCTCGCGCCGGGCGCCGGCCTCGACCACCTGCTGACCCCCGCGCAGTACGACCGGCAGCTCGCGTCGGACGGACACTAAACCGCACTCGCCCGGAGGGTGACCCATGAGTACCGCCACCGCCCCGCCCGCCGCCCCCGCGCCGGCGACGACACCGCCCCCGACGCTGATCGACCTCGTGAGGTATCTCCGGCCCGGTCAGCGGATCGCCGTCACCGAGGTCACCTGGGAGGACTACGAGCGGCTCCTCGTATGGCGTGACGAATACCGCCGCACGGCCCGACTCACCTACGACCACGAGAGGCTCGAAATCATGGTCCTGTCAGGAACCCACGAGCGGTGGCGGAAGGTGCTCGCCCTGCTCGTCGAGGCGTGGCTCGAAGTGACCGGCGGCGAATATGTGCCGAGCGGTCAACTCACCCACAAGCGGAAAGACCTGGAACGCGGGTTCGAGCCGGACGAGTGCTACTACGTCCAGAACTGGCGGAAGGTCGCGGGATTGCGCGAGTTGGACTTTACCAAAGACCCGCCGCCGGACTTCACGATCGAAGTCGAGGTGAGCCGCTCCGTTCTCGGCCGGCTTCCCGTGTTCGCGGCCTTCAAGATTCCCGAAGTGTGGCGCTACGACGGCGAGAAAATCACCGTCCTGTTACTCCGGCCGAACGGGGAGTATCAGGAATCGGCCGCGAGCCTCGCGGTTCCTAACTTCCCCTTCGCGGAGGTTCCGCAATTCCTGGCCCTTGTCGATGATCCTGCGACCAGTTTCGCCGAGATCGGCCGCCGCTTCCGCGCGTGGGTTCGCGCGCTCCCGCCGGCCGCGCCGCCCGCCTGATTCCTGCCGCGCCCCGCGTCGGACGGAGACCGGCCGCATTCGCCCGGAGGGACACATATGAGTACCGCCACCGCCCCGCCCGCCGCCCCCGCGCCGACGACGCCCACCGCGTCGCCACAAACGACGGCGCTGATGGCACTCATTCATTCCGCGGAGCCGGGCTTCCGCCTGTCGTTGAGTGGGGTGCGCTACGCCGACTACGTGGACCTGCTGCACGCGCGCACCGACGCGGGCCGCACCGGGGTGAGGATCGCGTTCGACCGCGGGGAGATGGAAATCATGGTCGTCGGGAGCAATCACGAGCGGCTGAAGAAGATCGTCGCCCTGCTCATCGAGACGTGGCTCGAGGAGACCGGGGGGGCGTACCTCCCGAGCGGGGGAATGACCCACCTTCGTGCCGACCTGGAGCAGGGGTTCGAGCCGGACGAGTGCTACTACGTCCAGAACTGGGCGAAGGTCGCCGGCACGCGGGATATCGACCTGTCCAAAGACCCGCCGCCGGACCTCGCGGTGGAGGTCGAAGTCAGCCGCACCGTGCTGAACCGGCTGCCGATCTATGCCGCGTTCAAGGTCCCCGAGGTGTGGCGTTACAACGGCGCGCGCGTCACGGTTCTGCTACTCCAACCCGACGGCTCGTACCGCGAATCGTCCGTCAGTCGCGTGCTGCCGACGCTGCCGGTCGCGGACGTACCGCGGCTGCTGTCCCTCGCCGACGATGTCTCGCTCGATTTTCTCGCCATTCGCCGCCGTATTCGCGACTGGGTGCGATCACTGCCGCCGGCCGCGCCGCCCGCCTGATTCCTCCCGAGGGTTCCCGTGTCCTACGTCCTTAACACGCCCGAAGACCAGAAGGCCATGCTGGCCGCGATCGGGGTCGCGTCCGTCGAAGACCTGTTCGCCAACATCCCGCCGGCGCTGCGACTCGGTCGCCCGCTCGACATCCCCCCGGCGCTGTCGGAGATGGAGCTTCAGGCGCACGTTTCGCAACTCCTGGCGAAGAACGAGGCCGCGGGCGACGCGGTGTGCTTCCTCGGCGGCGGCGCGTACGACCACTTCATTCCGAGCGTGGTCGATGCCATCGCCGGCCGCAGCGAGTTCTACACCGCGTACACGCCGTACCAGGCGGAAGCGTCGCAGGGCACGCTCCAGGCGATCTTCGAGTACCAGTCACTCATGTGCGCGCTGACCGGTCTGGAGGTCGCCAACGCGAGCCTTTACGAAGGCGGCTCCAGCGTGGTCGAAGCGGCGCTCATGGCGCTCGGCATCACGAAGCGCCCCGAGGTGCTGGTCGCGGAAAGTGTTCACCCGGAGTACCGGCAGACGCTCGCCACCTACGCCGCGAACCTGAACTGCCGCGTCCGCACGCTGCCCACGCCCGACGGCTACTTGAACCCCGACGACGTGACGGCCGCGGCGAGCGACGCGACCGCGTGCGTGATCGCGCAATCGCCCAACTTCTTCGGTCACCTCGAAGAGATGCAGGCCATCGGCGACGCGGCCCGCGCGGTGGGCGCGGTGTTCGTCGCCAGCTTCGACCCAATCTCGGCCGGCGTGTTGAAGCGGCCCGGCGACTACGGCGCCGACATCGCGGTAGCGGAAGGGCAGGGCTTAGGCGTGCCGCTCCAGTACGGCGGCCCGTACCTCGGCATCCTCGCGTGCCGCGACGACTCGCGGTTCCTCCGCAAGATCCCCGGCCGGCTCGTCGGCCAGACCACCGACCGCAACGGCAAGCGGGCGTGGGTGCTGACGCTCCAGCCGCGCGAGCAGCACATCGCCCGCGCGAACGCGACGAGCAACATTTGCACGAACCAGGGGCTGCTCGCGCTCCGCGCCGCGGTGTACCTGACCGCGGTCGGCCCGCAGGGGCTGAAGGAAACGGCGGAGTTGTGCGTGCGGAAGGCGCACTATGCGGCGGAGGAGTTGTGCCAGGTGCCGGGCGTGTCGCTCCGCTTCATGACGCCATTCGTGAAGGAGTTCGCTCTCCGGGTGCCCGGCGACGCGCCGGCGCTGCTCGCGAAGCTCCGCGCCGCCGGCTACCACGCTGGTTTGTCGCTCGGGCGCTGGTATCCTGCACTGGCGGACTGCGTCACGGTCGCCGTCACGGAGAAGCGGACCAAGGCCGAGATCGACGGCCTCGTCGCGGCGCTGAAGGCGTGTGTTTAAGGAGGACTTGCGATGCCATCACCGTTTCCGGGAATGAACCCGTGGCTGGAAGGGGAAGAGGTATTCCCCAACCTCCACGAGCGCCTCATCATCTCCATGCAGGACGCGCTGAACGCGGCACTGCCGCCGGGCTACGTCGCCACCAGCAAGAACCGCGTGTGGGTTGATCCCGAACTCCGGCGCGAGCCGGATGTCGCGTTGTTCGGTCGTGAGCGTCAGCCGAACGGCAACGGAGAGATGTCGGTCGCTCTCGCGGGATTGACCGCGATCGCTCAGGAACTCACGTCCGATACGTTGGAAGAGCCGTACCTCGAAATCCGCTCCGCGAAGGGAAAGCGGCTGGTCACCGCGATCGAGGTCGTCAGCGTGACGAACAAGCGCGCGGGCGAGAAGGGGCGGAAGACGTATCAGGACAAACAGCACGAGTATTGGTTGTCGGACGTGAACCTCGTTGAAATCGACCTGCTCCGGCGCGGACCGCACGTCACCGCGACCCCGCTCGCGCTCCTGCATCAAAAGCTCGGGGAGTTCGATTACCACGTCAGCGTGGTCTTGCCGGGCGGGCGGCCGTCGCACTACGCGGCCGGGATCAAACTAGCCGACCGGCTGCCGGCGATCGGCATCCCGCTCGACCCCGGCGTTCCGGCGATCACGATCGACCTGCAACCGATGATCGACCTCGCCTACGACCGCGGCCGATACACGGAGTTGTTCGGCTACCGCGAGCCGTGCGACCCGCCGCTCACGCCGGAACAACAAGCGTGGGCCGACGGCATCCTCCGCGCGAAGGGGTTCCTCCCATGAACGAAGACGAAGCGTTCATCCGCGCGGTCGTGGACAACCCCGGCGAAGACACGCCGCGTGGGGCGTATGCGGACTGGCTCGACGAACACGACGACCCCCGCGGCCCGTACCTGCGCGCGGAATTCGAGTGGGCAATGCCGTGGCGGAACGGTGAGCGGCCCACGGACAATCTCGCGCTACGCGAACGGGCCGCGAGGCTTGATCCGATGTGGGTTGCACGCATCAGCCGACCACCGATGGGCGTGTGCTGCGAACACATCCGGTTTGAAGGTGGTGGCCAGATTGGCCGAGGATTTCGCGACGCTACTATCGAATCTGAGAGTAAGGCAGCAGCGCTGAAGTATCGACATCAAGCACCCATTTTTCTCGACTATGAATAACACGCAATCGACGGAAGTGATCTTCGAGCTGTCCAAGTCCGGGCGGCGATGCCACCGGCTGCCGGCGTGTGACGTGCCCGCGTCGAAGCCGCTCGGCGAGTTGATTCCGCGGGAGCATCTCGCGGAGCAACCGCCACCGCTGCCGGAGGTCGGTGAGATCGACCTGATTCGGCACTATACGAATCTGTCGGCGCGGAACATGAGCATCGACACCAACTTCTACCCGCTTGGGTCGTGTACCATGAAGTACAACCCCAAGCGGCACGAGCGGCTCGCGGCGCTGCCGGGGTTCGCCAACCTGCATCCACTGCAAGACGACAGCACCACGCAAGGTATGTTGGAGTTGCTGTACGAGATGCAGCAGTTCCTCGCAGAGATTTCGGGCCTGCCGGCGGTGTCGCTGCAACCGGCCGCCGGGGCGCAGGGCGAACTCACCGCGCTGTTCGTCGCCGCCGCGTACTTCCGCGACCGGGGCGAGACGCACCGCCGCAAGGTGCTCGTCCCGGACTCCGCGCACGGCACGAACCCCGCCAGCGCCGCACTCGCGGGGTTCGACACCGTCACCGTCAAGAGCGGGGCCAACGGCCTCGTCGATATCAACGATCTCAAGTCGAAACTCGGCGACGACACCGCCGTGTTCATGATTACCAATCCCAACACACTGGGGCTGTTCGAGACGCAGATTGCGACCATCACCGACCTGTTACATTCCAAAGGCGCGCTCGTTTATCTCGACGGCGCGAACATGAACGCAATCCTCGGCATCACCCGGCCGGGCGACTTCGGCGCGGACATGCAGCACTACAACGTCCACAAAACCTTCACCGGGCCGCACGGCGGCGGCGGACCCGGCAGCGGTCCCATCGCGGTCCGCGACGTCCTCGCCCCGTACCTGCCCGCGCCCGTCGTCGTGAAGGACGGGGCAGGCTACAAGCTCAACTTCGATATGCCGAAGTCGGTCGGGCGGGTGCGGAGCTTCTTCGGCAACGTCGGCATCCTGTTCCGCGGCTACTGCTACATCCGCACGCTCGGCCCGGACGGGCTGAAGCAGGTGAGCGAACAGGCCGTACTGAACGCCAACTACCTCCGCGCCCGCGTGTCCGAAGCGTTCGACGTGCCGCACCCCGGCCCGTGTATGCACGAGTTCGTCGCCAGCGCCCGCACGCTCCTCCGCGAGCGCAAAATCAAGGCGCTCGACATCTGCAAGCGGCTCCTCGATTACGGCTTCCACGCGCCCACCGTGTACTTCCCGATGGTCGTGTCGGAGGCGCTGATGATGGAGCCGACGGAGACCGAGAGCAAGGAGACGCTCGACGCGTTCGCCGACACGCTGCTGAAGATCAAGGGCGAGGACGCGGAGGTGCTGAAGTCGGCCCCGCACACGCACGTCGTCAGCCGGCCGGACGAGGTGAAGGCGGCGAAGGAACTGAAACTCCGGTGGAGGGCGGACGCCGTCGCCGCGGTGCCGGCGGCCGACCGCATCGCGACCGTCGGCAGCCCGGCCGGTGCCCCGTAACTCGGCAGATGTGTAACTTTGTACAGTTAGCCGTTGCCGGGAACCGCTTCGGTGCGCGGTGATTGGCAGAATGTTCCACGTGGAACGGTCGCGTCGGGGGGAAGAAGCGATGGCACACGTCGTCAGCATCGTGTACCGGCCGAAGGGCACCGGTCGGCCGCAGGACCGCTATTCGCGCGAGCCGGCGGGGCGCGTGCGGTTGGTCGAAGCCTACGGCATTGAGGGCGACCGGAAGGCGGGCTCGCCCGACCGGCAAGTGAACGTCATGCTCGCCGAAACACTCGCGGAACTCGGCGCGGAGGGCTTCCAAGTAGGGCCGGGCCAGATGGGCGAGCAGATCGTCCTCGCGGGCGTCGATCCGGTCGCGCTCGTGGAAGGCACGCGGCTCAAACTCGGTGAAGCTGTGATCGAGGTCGGCATCCCGCGCACCGGGTGCGGGCGGTTCGAGATGATCCAGGGCAAGCCGCGCGGCGACGCGAAGGGCCGACTCGGCGCACTCGCGAGCGTCGTCAGCGGCGGCGAAGTCGCGGTCGGCGACGCGGTCGAAGTGCTGCCGGCGGGATGAACCTCTTCGCGTCCCTTCGTGTCACTCGCTCATCACACGGAGCCGCGCATGTCGCACAGCAAGAGCAAGGCCGCGGAGGTCGCCCGGCACACGGTCGAGGTCGTTGCCGCCGGCCGGTACACCAACCGCCAGGGGCAGAAGGTCGCCGTC
>JAYUBA010000221.1:0-2383 GCA_043741075.1 Frigoriglobus sp. | reverse complement strand
GTGAAGATGAGAGAAAGTGGAGAAAGCTGGGGGGAGTGGTGAATCCGCTCCCGCCCTCCGATATTCTTCATCAGAAGCACACGAGTCGCGCCGCCGGAGTAGCATCATGACACTGTCACGGTCGGCCCGTCGGGCCGCCTGTTTCGCCCTCTGCCTCGCCCTCCTCTCCGCCCCGGCCCCGGCCGCGGACCCCGCCCCGAACCCGACGGCGAAGTGGGACCCGACCCGGACCACCGGGCCGGAAGACCTCGCCGAACTCAAGTCGCTCCAGGCGACCGTGAAGAGCGTGGTCGATAAGTGTACGCCCGCGACGGTCGCGATCCTGTACGGCTCCAGCTCCGGCAGCGGGGTGATCGTCAGCGAGGACGGCCTCGTCCTCACCGCCGCCCACGTCATTCGCGACTACGAGGCGCCCAAGAAGGGCGCGTTGGAGGGTCGGCCGCTGCCGTTCACCAGCGGCAAGGACTTGAAGATCCGGCTCCCAGACGGCACCGACGTGGACGGCAAGACGCTCGGCATCAACGCCGGCGAGGACAGCGGCATGGTGCAGATCACCGCCAAGGGGCCGAACAACGGGAAGTGGCCGTTCCTGCCGGTCGCCAAGTCGGGCGGCGTTCAGAAGGACCAATGGGTCGTGTCGCTGGGCCACCCGAACGGGCCGAAGGTCGGGCGCCCGCCGGTCGCGCGCCTGGGCCGCGTGAAGGGGACCACCAAGAGCATCCTGCGCACCGACTGCACGCTCGTCGGCGGCGATTCCGGCGGCCCGCTGTTCGACCTCACGGGAAGCGTCATCGGCATTCACAGCCGCATCGGGCTGCCGATCTCGCAGAACATCCACGTGCAGACCGACCAGTTCAAGGCGGACTGGGACAAGATGGTCGCGGGCGACTGGATCGATAAGCCGGCCGCCGCGAAGACCGCCGGCGCGTACATCGGCGTCGTGTTCCCCGACGACGAGGAGGAAGACGCGTGGCTCAAGGACGTGGAGGCCGACGCCCCGGCCGAAAAGGGCGGGCTGAAGGCCGGCGACACCATCACCAAGTTCAACGAGACGGCCGTGAAGTCCGTGAAGCAGTTCCGCAAACTCATGGAAGGCGCGAAGCCGGGCGACAAGCTGAAGATCACCGCCCGCCGCGGCATCACGGTCTCGACGATGACCGTGACCCTCACCAAGCGCCCCTGACCTGACAGATATCGTGACAGTCACGGTATCTTCTTCTGACACCCACAAGCCTCTTCCTCCCCACGGGCGCCTCCGCCCGTGCCGCGTTCCGACCCGGACCCGTGCCCTTCAACACCCCGCTGGAGTTCCGACCGATGATCTCGCGTCTGCTCACCGCCGCCGTGGTGCTTGCCGCCCTCGCCGCACCCGCGTCCGCCCAACTGTCCAAAGATTCCAAGCTCCTCGCCCCGTTCAAGCCGATCGTGGAGAGGGCCAGCGAGTCCACCGTGCGGATCAAGTGCGACGACAAGGACACGATCCTCGGCACGATCGTGGACCCCGACGGACTAATCCTTACGAAGCTGAGCGAGCTGAAGGGGGTGGTGTACGTGCGCCTGCCCGACGGCACCGAGTACGAGGCGACCACCGTCGCCGCGCACGCGGCCACCGACCTCGCGCTCATCAAGGTGGACGTGAAGGGGCTGAAGGCGGTCACGTTCGCCGAGAGCAAGAAGCTGCCACGGGGGTCGTGGGTGGCCGCGTCCGGCCCGACGAGCGACCCGGTGTCCGTCGGCATCGTGAGCGTGATGACCCGCAAGCTGACCGGCCGCGACACCGCGATCACCAACCCGGACCGCGGCTACCTGGGCATCTACCCGTCGGACGAGAAGGACTCCGACGGCAACCTCGTTGGGGCCAAGATCACCGAACTCAGTGCCGGCGGCGCGGCCGAGAAGGCCGGCCTGAAGGCGGACGACGTGATCGTCGAGATGAACGGCAAGAAGATCATCAGCCAGGCGACCCTCCGCGAGTTCCTCGATACGCTGAAGGGCGGCGAGGTGGTGGCCGTGAAGGCCAAGCGGAAGGCCGATATGAAGGACTTCAAGGTGACGCTGGGCAGCGCGCCGAAGGACCGTGGGGACATCCAGAACGCGATGGGCAGCACGCTGTCCGTCCGCCGCACCGGCTTCCCGCAGGTACTCCAGACCGACATGGTTGTTGACGCGAAGGACGTGGGCGGGCCGGTGGTCGATCTCGACGGCAACGTGCTCGGCATCAACATCGCCCGCGCCGGCCGCGTGGAGACGTGGGTGCTGCCGAGCGAGGAGATTCGGCCGCTGCTGGTTCAGTTCAAGGCGGGCAAGTTCGCCCCGACGACGGCGACGACTTCCGCGCCGGCGCTCCCGGTCGCGCCGCCCCCGCACGTCAAGGGTAAGGGGC